>CAYTJW010000002.1:0-57567 GCA_964438135.1 uncultured Thermoanaerobaculia bacterium | reverse complement strand
GCCAGCCTGGAGCTGGGGCTGAAGAACGTGAGCCTGCGCCGGACCCGCGACGGCAGCCAGACCGGCTGGGCGCCCGACACGTTCTTCACCGTCACGTGGTCACCCGACGGCGGCCCGCGGCGTACCGACGCCTTCGCCCTGGAGGTGGAGACGGGCTTCGGCGAGACGCCGCCGAGGCGCATCGGCGCCCAGAAGGCCGCCAAGGTGGGCGTGGTCGAGCGCGACCTCGCGCGCCACCACCGCGTCGGCCCGGTCGCACTCCCGCCCGGAACTACCCTGACCACGCTGGTCTGGACGCCGACTGCCGCAGGTGAGGCGGGGCTGCTCGAGGGCGTGCGGTCGGTCCAGCGCGCCGCGAAGAACCACGTGCTCACCACCCACGGGGAGCTGGTGCCGCTCACCGCGGCGAAGGGCACCGCGAAGCGCGCCCTGCCCGCGGCGCTCGAGGCCGTCCGCCGCCGCCTGCTCGCTGCGGGCGTCTGGCAGCCGGTCGCGGAGGACGCGCAGCGTATCGCCCTGGCCACGGCTCCCGCCACTCCGACGGCCGCCCCCCCGACAGCCGGCGCGGACCCGAGCGAGGACTGACATGCCCGCCCGCTTCCCGTCCTGGGAGGAGGTCATCGCCCGCTACGGGCTCCAGCTCACGCACCACGGGGGCCAGTACCGCGGGCCGTGCCCGCTGCACGGCGGCGCGAACCCCACGAGCTTCGCAATCTCCCCGGGCCGGGGCTTCTACTGCCACGCGTGCGGCCGGGGCGGCGGGGTCGCGGCCTTCCTCGAGCTGATGGGCGACCCCGCCGCCCCCGGCGTCCCCCCACGGCCCTGGGTGGACGGCCGGTCGCACACGGTGCCGTCGCCCCGCGACCTAGAGCGCCTCGCGCGGGAGCGGGAGCGGCTGCTCGCCGCCCTCCCGCCGGTGCCGGCGATCCGGCCCCTCGACCCCTGCCACCCGTACCTCCGTTCCCGGGGGGTCTCGCCGAAGACGGCGCGGCGCTTCGGCTGCGGGTACCACTGGGGGCAGGGCGCCTTCGGCGGGCGCGTCGTGTTCCCGGTCCGCACGCCCGACGGCCGCCTCGTCGGGCACGTCGGCCGGGCGGTGGATGCCGACCTCGAGCCGCGCTACCGGTTCCAGAAGGGCCTGCGGAAGGGGCTCCTCCTCCTGAACGAGCACGCGGTCGCGTCGGCCACCGGCACCGACACCAACATCGTGAACTCGGACAACGTGGCCATCATCCCGGCCGCGCACCCCGCCACCAGCAACTCGCGTCGCACCAATGAGATCTGCGCCGCCGAGACCTCCGTCAACCCCGGCCAGGTCGCCGGCGCCGGGACCGAGGACACCATCTCGGTGGTCGTGGTGGAAGGGCCGTTCGACGCCCTCGCCGTCTGCCAGGCGGGGTTCTCCGCCGTGGTCGCGCTCCTCGGGTGCCAGGCGACGGGGCACCAGCTCGCCGCGCTGGCGCGGTACCCTCGCGTCGTCGTGGCCCTCGACGGCGACGGACCGGGCCGCGAGGGGGCCGCACGGGTCGCCGCGGCCCTCGGGGGTCGGGCGGCCGTGGTCCGGCTCGGTGGCGACCCGGCGAGCAGCGACCCGGCTGCCCTCGCGTCAGTCCTCAGCGCGGCTGGGGCGGTGCGAACGGTCCCCTGAGGGCGCTGCGAACAGTCTCCCGGGGTCCAGGCGTCCGGGATTTCCTCGCGAACGTGCGAACGGACCTTGCCGATCGCTCGTGCAGGACCGATATGCCTCGTCGAGGCTGACCAGCTTCGACGCGAGTCGCCGCCACCGGTGCGGTGCCCACGCCGGTCTTTGACAGTCCCTACCCCCCCACGACTATGCCCACACCCAGGCAGCTTGCGGTCCACGATCGCCTCGGGGCGATGTTCTGCCGGACCCCGGAGTGGCGCGCGCTCCACGCGGGGCGTGACTTCCCCCGCATGGACCCCGGCCAGGCGTACGTCTTCCTCGGCCGGCTGTTCAGCGCGATGCAGCGCTGGCGCTTCCGCCGCCTCCCGCGGGCCGTCGGGCTCCCGCGCACCGATGCCGAGCGCCTCGCGAACCGGGAGCGCTCCCGGCTCGAGGAGGCGGTGGCCAGGATCGCGGTGCCCGAGGACGAGCGCGACAGCTGGCAGGTCGACCGGCGGCCGAGCGCCGTCGGGTCGCCGATCCCGTACAGCGAGCTGAACCCCCAGCTCGCCGAGGACCTCGCGCTCGACTACCCGGGGCTTCCCGCCGACCCTGACCGCCCACTGCCATGAGCGGCGGGGTCTACTTCGAGGCGTTCTGCGGCCAGTTCTGCCCGGCGTGCCGCGAGGCTGGACGTGGGGACCACGCGCTCGTGCACTGCGGCTCCGACGAGCCCGACCTCACGGTGCTCCAGGTCCGCTGCACGAACCGCCGGTTCTGCAGGCACGTGCAGACCCGGGCAGTGCAGGCGAGGGGTGCGGCGACGGGGAGCGGCGCCGAGCGGGCGCTGCTCCAGGCACGAAGCCGCGCCCGCGTCTTCGCCATGGTCGCCGTGGGCGAACTCCTCGCCCTCGGCGCGATCGCAGCCGCGGCATCGGCCCTCGCCGCGAGATAGCTGAGGGTCGGGGGTGGAGCTGGTCAGACCTCACCCCTTCGCGCGTCGCGAGCCCGCGCTAGTTCGGCACCTCGTGCGTCTCCGTGAGGACGAGGTGCATGGCCGCGAGGGCGTCTCGGATCTCGCAGGTCCGTACGACCGCCTCCTCGATGGTTTCGATGACCCGGGTCACTGCCGCCTGGCGCAGCCGCGGGTCGCGGAGGAGGAATGTCGTGTCGTCGATGGCCGCCGCGTCCCAGACGTCGGCGCGGGCGCGCGCCGGCCAGCGCTGCTGCCACCAGCCGGGGTCGAGCGCGATCTCCGGGTTGGCGCGCACCTCGCGCAGGATCTCGTTCCCGACGGCCGCCGCCCCGATCTGCTGGTCCAGGCCCGCCTCAACCTGGGGCAGGGCGGACGCGCGCTGCCGGCGGGTGATGCGGGAGTTGGCCGCACGCATCCGCTCTAGGATGCCCGCGCTGTCCGCCGCGATGCGGTTTGCGCGGAGCGGGCGCTGCGGCTCCTCGGGCGCCCGGGACGTGTCGAAGCTCTCGGTTCGCATGTCGTCGTGGGGTAGCAGGCTGGGACATCCTTGGTACACCCGGCGACGAACGCATGGCAACCCCGTTCGCAGACTGCCTTGGGACTGTCGCACCATCAGGACGGCAGCACGGACAGGAGAAACGCTCTTCGTGGCCGTCGGCCTGGCCCCTCTGCTGCTACCTCCCCTTCGGGTTGACCTGCTCGCTCAGCCCCAGCTCCCGCAGGGCGACCCGGGTCTCGTCGATCGCGGAGGCTGGCATGCCCTTCGGGGTGTCCACATCGACCGAGACGGTTAGCCGCAGGCCGCCGGTCTTCGCCAGGCGCGAGAGCACCTTGGTGAAGAACAGCATCCACTTGGCGTGGGGCAGCTCGCCGGACCAGGTGAGGCCCTCCACGATCTCGGCGGTGGCGGGCTCCGTACTGGTCGGCTTCACCACCTCGGCGGGCCGCGCGGCACCGGCGGGCTGGACCTGCTCACCGCCCGCAGGCGTGCCACCAGCCGCCACGACCGCGGCCTCGGGTGCCGGCGTCCCGCTCGCCCGCGCCGCCAGGTACGCCTCGGCCTGCTCCTTGCGGATGAGGTACACGTCGTCGCCGATCTCGACCTCGGCCGCGGGGAGCGACCGCTTGTAGTAGAACGGCTCGTAGGCGCCGTCCGCCGTCTTGCCCACGTAGGCGAACTGGCCCTGGTCGAGGCCGCGTGAGATGGTGTCCCTCACCGCGTCGGCGCTCGTGAGCCGCGGGAACTTCGGCGAGGCGTAGAAGGCGTCGCGGATCTGCTTCGTGCTCCACTCCGGCAGCGCCGGTGGCCAGTAGCGCACGAGGAAGCTCGGGCTCACGCTCGGGACGACAACGTCCTCCTGCTTCAGGCGTGAGACCACGAGCTCGGTGAGCGACGTCGCCGCGCTGGAGTGGACGAGGCCGAGGTCGACCCGGTGCAGCTCGTTGTCCTCGCCGAGGAGGTAGAGGTTCTTGTAGGCGCGCCAGACCGCCTCGCGCAGGTCGCGCTCGGCGCGCTTCAAGCTCTCGCCGAGCTGGCGGCGCTGCGAGTCGTCGAGCTTCAGCTCCGCGGCGTCGCCCTCGATGTCCCGCCAGGCGAGGAGCTTCCGGGCCTCCTCGGTGAGGCCGGCGCCGTCCTCGGCGACGCACCAGATGATCCCGCTCTTGAAGGTCCGCGCCTGGTGGCCGCACTCCGCGGTCATCGTGCCGAGCACCTTGACCGTGGCCTTGTCGCCCGCCGTCTGGTCGGGCGGGACGACGACGAGGGTGAGCACCGGCCGGTCCGGCACCTGGTTGCTGCGCTCGGGGAAGTAGACTCGCTCGACGCCGCCGCCGGCGGCGAACGTCTTCTGGATCTCGGTGCGCACCGCCTGGTCGACGGCGGTGGCCATGACGCTCGCGCGCCGGTCGGCGAGGAGCTTGTTGAGGTTCGGCTGGAAGCTGAACCGGTAGCGGTTCCGCTCGGCGGCGAGGTAGTAGCAGTCCTGGGCGAGCGCCTCGATGCACTGCTCGACGTTGCCGATGTCGAGGTCGGGCTCGGCGACCGCGAGTCGGATCTCCGGCACCGTCGCCTCGCCGCGGTGCTGGCCGCCGTTCGACTCGAAGAGCACCGCCGTCGCCACCTTGCGGTGGAGGCGGGCCTTCTTCACCTCGGCGTGGGCCTCCTCGTCGAGCCGCACGGCGTGGGCGTGCGCCTTGCCGACGATGTCGGTCGTGACCGCCGCCTCGAGCCGCGCCTCGCCGAGCTGCTCGAACATGGCCGCCCGGAACAGGGCGTCGTCGAGCGGGGCCGTGCCGAGCGTGATGAGCGGGTCCTTGTGCGCCCCCTTGAACCCGTCGCTGTACGCCCGCGAGACCCAGAGGGCGAGGAGGCGGAGCACCCCGCGGGTCTGCTGGAAGCGGGGCAGGGCCCGCCACTTGCGCTCGAACACCGAGAGCACCGAGGGGTGGAACGGGTACGTGTCGGCGATCGCCTGGCGGGCGCTCTCGGTCGGGAACCAGCTCGGCAGGTGCTGCTTGTTCGCGCGCATCCACTCGCCGAACTGCTCGGCGGTCTCGTTCGCCTCCTTCGGCAGGCCACCCCACTCGAAGAGCCGCCGCCGGATGATCTCCGAGGTCTCGGCCTCGGCGGCCATGACCATCGCCTTGCCGAGGCGGTCGAGGAGCTTCTTGAACCGCTCGAAGTCCGACTGGTCCTCGGCGCTCATCTCGAGCTCCGAGGCCGGGATCGACACCGCGAGCACGACGTTGTCGCGGGCGCGGGCCACCTCGGACAGGCTCTGGAGGAAGCTGTAGAGCTGCGCGGCGAGGCCGCCCTTGCGGTTGCGGCTCACGTAGTTCATCAGCTCGTCGAGGAGGATGAGCGCGGGCTTGTCCTTCGGCAGCAGCTTCTCGATGACGTCGCCACCGGGGGCGGTGAGCGCCGCCTCGTGCTCGGCCACGAGGGCGAAGGCAGCGTCGCCGCCGAGCTGGTAGGCGATCTCGCCCCACGGCGTCCGGCGGAGCGGCGTGCCGTCGCTCCCGCCGCGGCCGGTGAGCGAGTCGAACTCGGTGCCGACGAACACCGCCGTCGCCGCCGCGGGGACGCCGTCGACCTTCGCGTCGCTCAGGACGTACTCGACCCCCTTCCACCGCCTCGCCTTGGCGCCGCCGCGGGCGAGGTGGTAGAGCAGGGTGAGCGCGTGGGTCTTGCCGCCGCCGAACTGAGTCGAGAGGTTGAACACGGCCGACGTCTCGACCTGCACCCCGTTGAGCCGGCGCACGACCTGCACGGCGAGGTCGCGCAGGTTCCTGGTGAGGTACGTGCGGTCGAAGAACTCGGCCGGGTCCTGGTAGACCGCCGGGGCGCGCCCGTCGCGGACGTGGTCGAGGTGGACGGCGAACTCCGAGGCGTCGAGCGGGCGCCCTTCGCGCAGGTCCTCGCGGGGGGTGATGATCTTGTACCAGGGCTTCATGGCGGTCGCACTCTCCTCAGGCGTTGCTCGTCGCGGCATAGCGGTGTTGGTGGTAGGGGGAGCTGGTGGTCATCAGAAGCCGAGGCCCTTCTTCCGGGCGAGCACGCCGTCGACCCAGCGCTTCTCGTCGCAGCCGGCGGGGTAGAGAGCCGACAGCGCCTGGGCGAGCTTCCAGAACGGCGCCTGGCGGCCGACGCCCTCCTCGACGAGGAACCGCTTGAGCGCCTCGCCACGGCCGGTGCCGAACAGCAGCATGGCCTGGTGGACCCGGTCGAGGGTCGTCTTGCCCGCCTCGGGCGCGCCGACGGCGTCCCAGCCCTGCTCCTCGGCCGCCTGCCCGATCTCCTCCTCGAAGAGGTTCATCTGCTTCTGCTTCTGCTTCGACCCCTTCTTGCGGGCGGCAGCGGCGGTCCGCTCGGCCTTGGCGAAGAGCGCCTTTGTCCGCTCGGCGACCGGCAGCAGTCGGGCGGTGTCACCCTTCACTTCGACGACGGTCGTCAGCTCCTCAAGACGTGCACCGAGTCCCTGAGCGATCTTGCGAGCGGCGTCGAACTCCAGAGCGAACCCGGTGTTTCTAGCCTTGGGTGCCGTCTCTTCGTCCTCGTCTTCGTCGACGATCTCCTTGTCCAGAGTAACCATGGGGTCGGCTTCCGTGCCCACGGGGCCAGCCAGTGTCCACAGCCACATGGCGGTAAGGCGGGCATCAGGCTCGAGGCCAGATGTGTCGGCATCACGGAAGATCATCGACAGCGCCTCCTTCGAGACGGCCGCCCATACGTGCACGAGGTACTCCTTCAGCGTTACTGCGTCACCGCTCGTCCTTTCGACCCGGGAGTAACGCGAGTAGATCTCCAGCGCCGGGCCGAGACAGGCGAAGATAGCGTCTGCCCCGACGACGCCCTCGTCGGCGAGACGAGGCATCCACTCGTGGATTCGCCGAGGGAGCTCGCCCAGCACCTCGCGCCAGTCACCGACGTCGCCGGTTCGCAGCGAACCATCAGCGTTCTCTCGTGGGCGACAGACAAGGTGAACCGACGACATCAGCCGGGCTTGTCCGATTGCAGCGACCTTGTTCTCCATCTCCGTGTCTATCGGCCATGACGCGGAGATAGTCCATCCGGCATCAAGCACAGCTTGGAGGATCGCTTCCCAGCTAGCCGTTGTCTTCGAAGCGAAGACGATTGCCCCAATACCGTCTGGGCGCAGTACCCTACGAGCTTCAGAGAACGCTTCAGTTAGCCGGGACTCGTAGAAGGCTACTGTCTTGTTTGATGAGTTCTTCTCGTGATGCATGTCCACAATGATCTCTGCATCACGGTTCACAATGCTGTCCGCGAGTAGACGAGGTTCTGCCTCCCGACCAGCCCGTTTCTGCCACACGTAGAAGAAGTCGGAGAGCGCAGCGTACGCAATCGCTGAGTAGTATGGAGGATCGGTCACCAGGCAGTCCACGGAATCGTCGGGTAGGGGGTGGTTTCCAGCATCCGCAAGGTCCACCGTGCCGGGTTTCAGTCCGGCTTGGTTCTCCCGTTCGAGAACCATCGTCAACCAGTTAAGACACTGGCCCCACCCGCCAGACCGATTCCCGAGCGGGTCACCTTCAGCGAAGTCCCACACGATCGGCAGCGCCTGCCGCGAGAAGGTGTTGTTGATTCCGCTCATGGTGGGGGACGGATCATACCTGCAAAGGGCAGAGCAGCGATCAGCGACCCTCCCGAGCACAAGGGCCAGCAGGGTCTGCACCGCACACGCGAGGTCCCTCCCGTTCTCGGAACGGATCTTGTGCCCAACTTCTCGCACGAGACTAGCGAATGTCGCAAGGGTTACGAGCTGCCTAGGGGTGAATAGGTCGCTCCAGGAACGAGCACCGTAGATCAGCATCTTGATGATCCTGTGTGTCCCCTGGAGCGATATTGCCTCGTCTGGCAATGTCGGTAACTGCGGCGCGATCAACTCCTTCGCCTTCCTCTCGTACTCCTTCACGGCAAGCCTGATCGCGGCGCGGTCGCGTTCCTCCGGCAATCTGAAAGCGCGCCCTGTGGTCCCGGGTACCGCCGTTACCACGGCCAGCAACCGAGCGGTTGAAGCTCCCCCTCTCCTCATGCTCAGCTGCTTCCTCACCGCCTTCACAGGTGTGGTGTACTTGCACAACGGGCAAACGGCAGAACCCCGCTTCACAGTTCCTTCGGCGGCTCCGACTATCTGTGGGTCGTTGAGGATCTCCACGTCAACCCTCTTCCCGGGTACGTTTGGCACCAATCGCAACGCCACGCCGGTCTTCTGCCCTCTGGAAAGCCAGAGAGACCGGATCAGGGGCACCTCCACACCACAACCTGGCCCCTCGCATTGGATCGTACGAGCCCAGAGATAAGCGATTGGTACAGATCCGTTGGGATCATGAGGGTAGTAGGATGAAAGCCGTCGCTCCGCCTCTTCTTGCACCCAGGTGCCCCAATGCCGGACGACCTCGCCAAGACCAGCTAGACGGCGGCGTTTCCCGCTCTCATCCGTGACGTTAATCGCCTGTGACCCGTACTTGGGGATGTGCTCCAGGATAACCCGATTGAGGATGACGGCGATTGGATTCAGATCGGACGCGAACGCTTCTGCACCAACCCGCAGAGCCTCAAGTGGGATCGCCCCACCGCCGGCGAAAGGGTCCGCGACCAGCGGCCGAGTTCCTGGTTCACCAGCCAGCGATTCATGCGCAGCTTGAGTTAGAGTGCGGCTGGTCTCCAGGTACTCGGTCACCGTGGAGTTGTCCCAGTTGGCGAAGTCCGCGATGAAGTCGAGCAGCGCCTTCCGCAGCTCGAGCGGATCGTCAAGCCTTCTTGGGTCCCGGGCGATCGCGTTGAACCGGGGGTAGCTCTCCGGGGAGAGGAGCTTCATGTGCGTGGTCGCCCACGCCCGCATCTCTTTTCTGGCCGCCTCCCGGAAGTTGTCAGGGCAGAGCGGATCGGCCGGGTCCGGCCAGAGCGCCGCGCAGATCACCGCGCGGCACGCCGCGAGCGGTCGCCGCGCCCACCAGATGTGCAGCGTGGAGATGTGGCCGTGACGGATCGACTTCTCCCGCCGCGCGTGCGCCGAGATCCGGCGGATCGGCAGGTCGACCTCGATGAGCCGTTTCGGGTAGGTGGGCGCGTCAGGCATGAGTGGTGTCTCGGTCCTGCTGTCTCGATGCGCCGTGTGGGCACGCGACGTGCGCCAGGCGTGTGCCCTGGGTTACAGGCGGTTTGCACGCGAGCTTCCACGCGCAGGCCGGCGGGCAGGTCGCCCGCGTGGAAATGTGCGTGTACGGCGCGTGGATCATGCGCATCTCACTCTGAGGGGATGACATAGTAGGCGCCCTTCCGGGAGGTACCACGGCGAGCGAGCCTGCCGGCCCGGGTCATCTTGGCGAGAAGGCGGCTCGACTGGTCCTCGTTCAGCCCGCACAGCTCCACGACGTGCTTGCGCTCGATGCGGCCGTGTGCGGTCACGTACTCGAGGACCAGTGCCTCCTGTCTGGCGGCCGAGATGCCGTGGACCCTGACGTAGGCTCCCGGCTCCCCAAGCTGTCGGTACACCGACGCGGAGAGGTGGTACACCCGGCCCCGCTTCTCGCCCTTGGCCTCGACCCAGCCGTGCTCGACCAGGGCCTCGAGGACGGCCCGGGCCCGCGACGCGCTCTCCTGGATGGTCCTGGCCGCGGCGTCCGTGTCGATGCGCCGCTCGAGGTGCAGGGCGTTGAGGATGAGGAGCTGGTCGGTCGTGATCGGGCTGCCCTGGCGCTCCTGCTGGGCGACGAACGCGGCGAACTCCAGCGACGCCTTGCCGCCGTACAGCACGACCCGGACGCCGGTCGCGTCCGAGGAGGAGTAGTCCGGGGCGGGCCGGCCGTAGCGGGCCTGCCCGACGAAGATCTTGTCCACCCCCCGGGCCGTGTACTCGACGAGCCCGAGCCGGTTCATCGCCGCGTAGAGGCGCGGGTTCCTGGGCCTCGGCTCGTGGGAGAGGACGTTGTGCGGGCCGATGCCGGCGAGGAAGCCGCCCGGGTTGGTGATCAGCAGGTGGTCGGGGTGCCACTGGACGTGGACGACGCCGAGCTGGGAGAAGTCGCGGTGGAGCAGCGCGTTCAACGTCGCCTCGCGAAACGCCTCCCGGCTGTAGCTCGGGATCGGGACGCGGATCATCCCGACCAGGACCTCCTTCTCGTCGTTGCGGGCGTCGAAGCGGCTCTCGACGGCCTCGATGGTCTCGAGCAGCGGCGCCGTGAAGAAGTCGTTCATCCGCACGTCGGCCTTCTCGTCGAGAACCTGGAACGCCGCCTTGTGGGTCGGGACGTGGCGGAGGAGGTCCTCCTCGCGGCCGAACAGGAGCAGGCCGGCCAGCGTGGCGACGAGCTTGCCGCCCTGCGACTCGACGACGCGCAGCGCCTTGGCCATTTCCAGGTCGCTCAGGGCGAGCAGCTTCTGGTCGCCGTGGCGGGTGCGGATCGCCCGCCGGGCGCGCTCGAACTGGAGCGGGTCGAGCTGCCTGGCCTCCACGTCGGCGACGACCTGCGCCGAGAGGTCGGCGAGCCCGAGGTCGCTGCGGCGCTGGACGTGCTCGTGCGGGTAGAACGGCACGCACTGCGGGCCGTCCGCCTGCAGGACGCGGCGCAGGCACTTGCCCGACTGGGTGGCGCACACTTGCGGGTACGGGTCGACCTCGACGGCGACCACCGTCGTGCCTCCGACGTCGACCACCGACACGCGCGTGTTGATCGACGGGTGGGTGTTGTTGAAGATGGCGGCCTGGAGCTTCACCGGCTCGGTGGTCGCCTGGTGGCGGGGGCGGGCGCCGGTGATCGTGCCGTCGTTCTCGACGCCGATGAGCAGCGTGCCGCCGTCCGCGTTGGCGAGGCACACCACGGCCTCGTAGACGTCCTGGTCGCCCAGGCGAGCCCTGCGCTCGCTCTTGAGCTCGACGGTGAACGTCTCGCCTCCCGCCGCGAGGGCACGCACCTGGTCGGCGGTCATCATGAGGTCGGCTCCGGCGGCGCCGCGGTGGCCTGCGCCACCGCCTGCGGCCCGATCAGGAAGTGCTTCACCTCGACGACCGGCTTCCAGCCCAGGCGGGCCGGGTCCTGGATCGCCTGGAGCCGCGGGGCCGAGGCGCAGTCGAAGACGACGTAGAGCCAGTAGTCCGCGGCGAGGCGCTGCGCGGTGCGGTGCTCGTTCGGGCTGAGGGCGATCGCGTCGGTGCCGGCCCGGCCCTTCACCTCGATGAACCGCACCTCGACGAACGTCTTGGGGTCCTCGGGGTGGGGCTTGCGCGAGATGAGGTCGAAGCCGCGGTTCTCGCTCTCGACGCTCTCGACCTGCCAGCCCCGCGCCTCCTCGTGGCGGATCGCCTCCTGGACGGCGATGCGCTCGATCTCGGGGTCGCGGACCATCCGGGCGATCTCGGGCACGTCGCGCTTCGGGTGGGGCAGCACCCACGCCCGGCCGAGGTGCTGGATGTCGCCGATGGTGCAGTGGCGCTCCATCTCCAGCTCGCGCAGGCGCCGCTCGAGGCGGCCGTTCAGCTCCTCCAGGTGGTCGCTCGCCTGCTTCACGTTGCCCGCCAGGCCCGGGGTGGTGTCGCCGCCCTCCTGCTGGCCGACCAGCTCGGCGAGCTTCTCGTTCTGCCGGCCGATCAGCTCGTTGAGCGAGATCTCGACGTGGCGCCGGACCGTCTCGTTCTCGCGCATCCGCTCGGCGGTGATCTCGTCGAGGAACGGCGAGAGGGCGCGCTCGAGCAGGAAGGTCTCGACCGCCGGGCGGTCGGGCAGCGCGGCGCCGGTCGGCGGCGCGGCGCCGGTGGCCGGGACCACGTCGAGGAACAGCGTCGGCTGGCGCACCGACAGGGTCCCGTCGAGGTCGGCGCGGACGACGAAGAGCCGCTTGTGCAGCGTGTGGCCGCGCCCGTCCTTCACCGACGCGGTGAACACGTCGAGGCGGTACGGCGCGCTCGCGTGCAGGTCCCAGAAGAGCGCGCCGCGCCGCAGGTCCGTGGCGGCCCGCTCCTCGACATCGGCGCGCACCGCCTCGAACAGGGGGTGACCCGGCGTCACCCACTCGAGGGTGGCGTCGTCGAGGAGGTGCTGCTTGTCGAAGGCGATCCGGCTGTACTCGCCGCCGAGGCGCCCGAAGCGCGGCTCGAGCCGCTCGCCGACCTCGGCGAGCGTGCGCGGGACCCGCCCGACCCGGTAGACGTGGGCCGTGGCCCGGACCGGGCTCGGGTGGACGCCGGCCACCGGGCCGCCGGCCGTGAAGAAGTCCTCGATGACCTCCGGGACGAGGCGCCGCTCCTTGGCCTCGGCGGACTTGCCGACGATCGCCTGCAGGTTGAGCGTCCTCCGGGCGAGCCCCTCGAGCGTCGACTCGGTGATCCGCTGGAAGTGGGCCGTGTCGACCTCGCGGACGATGCGCTCCATGATGACGTCCACGGTCTGGTTGCGGGCGTACATGTCGCGGATCATCTTCTCCAGGGCGTTGGCCGGGAACACCTCGCCGAGCACGTTGAACACCTTGCCCGTGCGCCGCGGGTCGAGGTCGGCCTCGATCGCCTCGATGCGCTCGAAGAGCTTGTCGAGGACGCGGCCCTCGCGGGTGGAGATCGAGACGAAGTTGAAGATGAGGCAGTCCTTCTCCTGGCCGTAGCGGTGGATGCGGCCCATGCGCTGCTCGAGGCGCACCGGGTTCCATGGGATGTCGTAGTTGACCATGAACCAGCAGAACTGGAGGTTGATGCCCTCGCCCGCGGCCTCGGTGGCGGCGAGCACCTGGGCCGACTCGCGGAACTCGCGCTCGGCGTAGATGCGGGTGCCGGGCGTGTCGCGGTCGCCGATCTTCATGCCGCCGTGGATCTGCGTCACCGACAGGCCCCACTCCCGCAGCTTGCCCAGCGGTCGGCCGTCGCGGCCGTCCCCGGCCAGGTAGTCGAGCGTGTCCTTGTGCTCGGTGAAGAGGAGGAGCTTCATCTTCGGGTCGTCGAAGATGCCCCGGTCCCTGAGCAGGTCGTGGAGGCGCTGGAGCTTCGACTCGACCTCCCTGGACTCCAGGGTCTTGGCCTGGAGGACGAGCCTGTCGAGCCGCTGGATCTCCTCGCGCAGGGCGACGGGGTCGACGTCGACCACCGCGTCCTCGAGGTTGGCGATCACCTCCTGCTGCTCCTCGTCGGTGAGGTCCTCGTAGTCGGCGGGCAGCTTCTTCTCGAGCTGCTCCTTGCGGTACTTCTCCGGGTCGTCGAGGATCTTCTGGCGCTTGTCGCGCATCCGCTCGAGGCTGCGGCGCACCGCGTACACCGAGGACGCGAACCGGCGCTGGAGCATCGCCATGGTGAAGCTGACCGCCCGCGCCTGCGGGGAACCGGCCTGGTCGGCCCGGGCCGACTGCTGCTCGACGTAGTCGGTCAGCTCGTTGTAGAAGTCGAGCTCGTCCGGGTTGAGGTCGAACTTGATCGTGCGCACCTCGCGCCGGGTGAAGAGCTTCTTCGCCTCGCCGGTCTCGTCCGGGAAGGTGACGAGGGCCTCCTTCGTGCGCCGCAGGTAGAACGGCGCCGACTGGCGGCGCATCGCCTCCTCGAGGCTCGCGACGTCGCCGTAGACGTCCCGGTCGAGGAGGGAGAGGAACAGCCGGAAGTTGTCCGGGTCGCCCTTGTGGGGTGTCGCCGTCATGAGCAGGTAGTGGTCGGTCCGGCTCGAGAGCGCCTCCCCGAGCTGGAAGGCGAGGGTCTTCTTGTCCTCGCTGTAGGCGCTCATCTTGTGCGCCTCGTCGACGACGATGAGGTCCCAGTGGGACCGCAGCAGGCTCTCCTTGGCGTCGTCGATCCGCGAGATCCACGACACCGAGGTGACGACCTGGCTCTTCTCCTGCCAGGGGTTCTGGCCGTACTGGCTGCGTAGGACCTCACCGCGCATGACCTCGAACGGCTCGCGGAACTTGTCCTGCAGCTCGCGCTGCCACTGGAACGTGAGGTTGGCCGGGGCGACGATGAGGGTCCGCCGCACGAGCCCCCGGATCTTCAGCTCCTTGAGGAGCAGGCCGGCCATGATCGTCTTGCCCGCGCCCGGGTCGTCGGCGAGCAGGAAGCGGATGCGCGGCAGCTTGAGGAAGTAGTCGTAGACCGCCTCGAGCTGGTGGGGCAGCGGGTCGATCCGGGCGATCGAGAGCGAGAAGTACGGGTCGTACTCGTACGCCAGCCCGAGGCGCGCCGCCTCGATGCCGAGCTTGAAGCGGCCGGGGTCGCCGTCGAAGGGAGGGTCCTTCGGCGTGACCGCGAGCTGCGCCACCTGGGCGACCGTGAGCACCGGGTCGCGGAAGAGGCCGGTCCGAAGTCCCCGGCCCATGAGCTTCACCGACCCGCCCATCGGCACGGTGCCCATGACCTCGATGGGCTCCGGCACGATCGGGCCTTCCACCACCACTCCAGGGACCAGGTCTGTCACGGCTGTGTTCGCCATCGTATGGATTCTACTCGTGCGCCGCGAGTTGATGAAGGCCGGGGCGGCCCGATGCTCCAGGTCAGTCCTTCGATTGAGCGCACCTCGTTGCTCCGTTACAGTGGGCGATGACATGAACGACACACCTCCGTCCCCAGTCGCCACTCCCCAGGTCCCCACGATCAAGCGTCTGGTCGTCGAGCGCTTTCGGGGAATCCAGAAGCTGGTCTGGTTACCGGACGAGGGCCTCAACTTGATCCTCGGCGGCGGGGATGTCGGCAAGACCACCATATTGGATGCGATCGCGCTCCTTCTCTGCCCGACCAACACGACGCTGGTCACTGACGCCGACTACTACCTGCGACGGTCGGACGAGGAGTTCTGCATCGAGGGTGTCATGTCGCTCCCGGAGTCTTCAGGGATCAACCACGACCGAAAGCCGGCATGGCCTTGGGAGTGGGACGGCGCGGACCCGGTGCAGCCCGGGGAGGAGCACCAACCCGGGACCATGGTGGACGCGGTCTACCGGCTGCGTGTGCGAGGCACCTCAGAGCTGGATCTTGCCTACGAGATCCTCCAGCCGAACGAGGAGGCCATCAATCTCAGCGTCGGTGTGCGGCGGGGCATCGGCCTCGTGCGCCTCGGGGGAGATGACCGGAACGACCGCGACCTCCGCCTCGTCCACGGCTCGGCACTGGACCGTCTCGTCGGCGACAAGACGCTGCGTTCGCGCCTCGCGCAGCGTCTCGCGCTGAACGACGTCAACGAACAGCTCTCCTCGGACGCCCAGGCGCAGCTCACGGAGCTCAGCACGGCCTTCGCCGCAAGGGCGCTACCCACCGACCTGAGCCTTGGACTCACAGGGGGGCAGGGCTTGTCGCTCAACGCGCTGATCGGACTCACGGCAGCCCGAGAGGGCGCTCGGCTGCCTCTGGCGAGCTGGGGCTCCGGAACCCGGCGTCTCGCCGCGCTCGAGATTGCGGCCGTAAACCAGGGGGACGACCCCATCATCCTCATCGACGAGATTGAACGCGGCCTTGAGCCCTACCGGCAACGGTCGCTTGTTGCCGAGCTGAGCGAGCGCCAATCACAGATCTTCGTCACGACGCACAGTGCTGCTGTCATCCGAGCAGCTAATGACGCGGCGCTTTGGTACCTCGACTCCCGAGGGTCCATCGGCTGCCTCGCACGAGGCACGGAAGGCCATCGACTCCAGGACCCAGAGGCGTACCTCGCTCGCATGCCAGTCGTCGTGGAGGGCGCCACCGAGATCGGCTTCGTCGATGCGCTGTTGCGTCGTCACCTGAACTCGGATCTCCTCACCCACGGGATCGTCATCACAGACGGCGGTGGCAACGAGAGGGCACTCGAGATCCTCGACGCCCTTTCGGCAGCGGGGCTCTCGGTCGCGGGGTTCGTCGATGAGGAGGGCCGCAACCCCGAGCGGTGGAAGCGCGTGCAGCAGCGGCTCGGGGCGCTGCTCTTCCGGTGGGGGACCGGGTGCATCGAGGAGAACGTGGTCCCGCTCGTGGCCGATGACCAACTCGAGGCATTCATCACTCCACCGGATGGTCTCGCCGGTGATCGGCTGCGCACACTAGCTGATCGTCTTGGCCTCGAGGGCAAGGACTTCAGTTTGATCCGTCAGCGGGCGGCTGACTTGAAGCGCCTCATTATCGAGGCCGCGACCGGCACAATCCCCGCCGACAGGACCGACCTCGACGATCATGAGAAGAAGGCATGGCGGAAGCACGCGGAGAAGTGGTTCAAGTCGAGGAAGGGCGGACGAGAGCTTGAGGAGAAGGTCGTGACCTTCGGGCTCTGGGGGGAGCTTGGCAAGAGCCTTCAACCGTTTGCAGATGCCGTGCAACAGGCCGTGCGCGGCGTGGGAGTTGCAGGCACGAGGACGTGAGCGACGCCTCAGTAAGCAAAGCGCTCCGGTCCGGTCACCCGCTCGTGGTGGTCGAGGCCCCGGCCGGCTGCGGGAAGACCCACCAGGGTTCCCTCTTCGCGATCGATGCGGCTCACGGGCTCCAGGGGGACGGCCGAGTTCTCATCCTCGCGCACACGCACGCCGCGTGCGACGTGTTCGCGAGCCGAACGCCGAACCTCCGAAGGCGCGTCGAGGTTCGTACGATCGACAGCCTCATTGTCGAGATTGCGGCCGCGTACCACATTCCCCTTGATCTTCCAGCGGACCCCGGTGCCTGGGCGCGTGCTCAGAAGGACGGCTATGGGAAGGTTGCCGGCAAGGTCGCGCGCCTCATGGCGGCGACGCCGGTTATCGAGCGGATGCTCGCCCGGCGATTCCCGATCATCATTTGCGACGAGCATCAGGACGCGAGCAGCGACCAGCACGACATCACGATGGCCCTCCTCCGAGGTGGAGCGGCGTTACGGATCTTCGGCGATCCGATGCAGCGGATCTACGGGTCCTCGTCTCGGAAAACCGCAGTCGCGTTCGAGGCAGATTGGTCCACCCTGAAGGGTCGAGGGGTCACCGAGGAGCTGGACACGCCCCATCGGTGGGCCTCTGATCCGCTTCTCGGGCAGTGGGTCCTCGCCGCGCGAGGCACCCTTCGCGACGGTGGCCAGCTGGACCTGACCTCAGGGGTGCCGGCATCGGTGACCGTCATCAGAGCCGAGAACATCGCCCCGATGGCACGCGGCTACAGCGCAGGTCCCGCAGAGCGGAGGCCAATCGACCGCGTCGTCCACAGCGCAGCGGAGCTGCTCGTGCTGACACCGCACAACGACCTCGTTCTCGCACTGCGCGCGTTCTTCAATCGCGCCCTCCCAATCTGGGAGGGCCACGTCCGCGATGCGCTCGATGCGCTCGCGATGTCGTTGCGAGAACACGATGGGAAGCCGTGCGCAGTCGCGGAAGCGCTCGTCGCTTTCCTCGGTGAGGTCTGCAAGGGGTTTTCCCCCTCGGCGTTCGGCGACGCGCTCATCGCGGAAGTGCAGTCAGGCTGCTGTCACCCTCGCCGTGGCAAGCCTGCCACGCTTCAGGCCCTGGCGAGAATGCTCCTCGCCGAACCCAATCACTGCGGCGTCGCGAAGGTCCTCCGTCGCCTTCACACCCTTGTCGAGAGCGACGCCGCCTTCGGGTCCATCTGCATCGACTACCAGCGCGAGTACTGGGATGCCGTATTGCTCGCAGACTACTCGAGCCCCGACGCAGGCGTAACCGACCTCGCACAGCGACGAAGCGCGCGGCATCCGAAGCCGCCCGCGAAGGCGATCAGCACGGTGCACAAGGCGAAGGGGCTCGAGTGCCCGAACGTGATCATCGTTCCATGTGACGCAACCCGGTTCCCTGACACTCCCGCGGCGCGGCGCAAGCTCTACGTCGCCATGAGTCGCGCGACGTCGTCGCTGACGCTGGTCGTGCCTCGCGCTGGCCGAAGCCCCTTGCTGTTTGCCTAGTCTAACTTCTCCGGGTGTAGCGCATCTACAGAAGACCTGCCCTCACACTTGTGGACCCACCTCACCTGAAAGAGCCGGCTCGTCGTGCTGCGCTTGGGAGCGGAACCTCTCGAACCACAGCGAGCAGGCGCGGTGAAGGACCGGGTTCGTGCACGTGCTGAGGATGTCACCAGCGAGGTCGGACCACCCGTGGCGCCGTCCTGCATCCGCAGCCACGACCGCGAAGAGGTTCTGATAGCCGGGCGGTCGCACGCCGCTTCGGAGGAGGTCCATCAGCCGTCCGCAGCTGAGGTCCGGCGACCGGAGCTCGTCGCAGTGACCGCGCCGACGGATTCCGGACACTGATTCCGACGGAAGGTGGACAGTGATTCCGATCGAAGGTGGACAGTGATTCCGACGTGAAGCTGGACGGTTTGGGCGGGGTCGTCGGAATGGGTGTCCAGGATGGATCGGAATCGGTGACCAGGATCGATCGGAATGGCGGACGGGGATGGTGACTCTCGCGGCGGGGCATGGTCTCGTGGTCCTCGAGGAGGGGACGGGGCATGCCTGCGGAGAGGATATCCATGAGGAAGATCAGGGAGATACTGCGACTGAAGTGGGTCTGTGGGCTGTCCCATCGGCGGGTGAGCAGGAGCTGTGGGCTGGCGCACGGGACGATCGGTGACTACCTGCTGCGGGCGTCGACCGCGGGGCTGACCTGGGGCAGGGTCGAGGGGATGGACGACGGCGAGCTGGAGCGGTTGCTCTTTCCCCCGCCGGCGGCGAGGGGTGCGAGTGGGCGGTCTCTGCCGGACTGGGCTGTCGTGAGCCGTGAGCTGCGGCGCAAGGGTGTGACCCTGGCCCTGCTGTGGCAGGAGTACAAGGAGCGGGTTCCGGAGGGGCTGCAGTACAGCCGGTTTTGCGACCTGTATCGGGAGTGGAAGGGCCAAATGGCGGTCACGATGCGGCAGGAGCACCGGGCCGGCGAGAAGACCTTCGTGGACTACGCCGGACCGACGGTGGACGTCGCCGACCCGGCGACCGGCGAGGTGAGGGCGGCGGCGATCTTCGTGGCGGTGCTGGGCGCCTCGAGCTACGCCTATGCCGAGGCGACCTGGGGGCAGGGCCTGGCGGATTGGATCGGCTCGCACGTGCGGGCGTTCGAGTTCTTCGGGGGTGTCACGGAGATCGTGGTGCCGGACAACCCGAGGTCAGGGGTGACACGGGCGTGCCGGTACGAGCCGGACCTCAACCCGACCTACCACGAGATGGCGCGGCACTACGGCACCGCGGTGATACCGGCCCGGCCGCGCAAGCCCAGGGACAAGGCCAAGGTGGAGTCGGGCGTGCTCCTGGTCGAGCGGTGGGTCCTGGCCTGCCTGCGCAACCGGACCTTCTTCAGCCTAGCGGAGCTCAACGCCGAGATGCGGGGTCTGCTGGCGAAGCTGAACGACCGGCCGATGCGGGCGCTGAAGGTGTCGCGGCGGGAGCTGTACGAGAGCCTTGATCGGCCGTCGCTGAAGGCGCTGCCGGAGGAGCGGTTCGAGTTTGCCGAGTGGGGCAAGGCGCGGGTCAACGTCGACTACCACGTCGAGGTGGAGGGTCACTACTACAGCGTGCCGTACCAGCTGGTGAGGAAGGAGGTGGACGTCAGGGCCGGTGCCTCCACGGTGGAGCTCTTCTTCAAGGGAAGAAGGGTGGCTGCCCATGTGCGGAGCCGGAAGCGAGGGCACCACACCACGGTGCGTGAGCATATGCCGCCGGCGCACCAGGCGCAGGCGGAGTGGACGCCTCAGCGGCTGGTCCGGTGGGCGGGAGAGATCGGCCC
This sequence comes from uncultured Thermoanaerobaculia bacterium, assembly GCA_964438135.1. Classification (GTDB taxonomy): domain Bacteria; phylum Acidobacteriota; class Thermoanaerobaculia; order Thermoanaerobaculales; family Sulfomarinibacteraceae; genus CAYTJW01. Next base: position 37,830 of record CAYTJW010000002.1, on the reverse strand, counting down.
TTCGGCCGCGGGCGTGGTGGAGGCGATCATGGGGTCGAGGGTCCACCCGCAGCAGGGGTTTCGGCCGTGCCTGGGCCTGCTGCGGCTGGGCAAGCAGTACGGCAACGACCGGCTCGAAGCGGCGTGCGCTCGGGCTCTCCTGATCCGGAGCGCGTCGTACCGGAGCGTGAAGTCGATCCTCGAGACGAGGCTCGACCAGCAGCCCCTGCTTGTGGCTCCCGCAGCCAGTGACGTCATCGAGCACCAGAACATCCGCGGCCCTGAGTACTACCGGTGAGGAGGTCGCCATGCTGATCCACCCCATTCTGGAGAAGCTGCACGCCCTGCGTCTGACCGGCATGGCTCGGGCGATGGAGGAGCAGCTGAAGATGCCGGAGGTCTCGAGCCTCACCTTCGAGGACCGTCTCGGGCTACTCGTGGAACGCGAGGAGACGGAGAGGGCCAGCCGTCGCCTGAGGAGCCGCCTCCACACGGCCAAGCTCCGACAGAGCGCCTGCTTCGAGAGCCTCGACTTCCGCCACCCGCGAAACCTGGACCGCGGCTTGATTCTCGACCTCGCCTCGTGTCGCTGGGTCAGCGAGCACCACAACCTGCTGATCACCGGCCCGACCGGGCTGGGCAAGACCTACGTGGCCTGTGCCCTGGCCCACAAGGCGTGTCTCGAGGGCGCAAGCGCCCAGTACTTCCACCTGCCGAAACTCTTCCGGGAGCTCGCCGCCGCCAGGGGCGACGGCCGCTACGGCAAGCTCCTGGCGACCTACGCGCGGATCGACGTCCTCGTCCTCGACGACTGGGGCCTGGTCCCCTTTGGCGACGTCGAGCGCCGCGACCTGTACGAGATCCTCGAGGACCGTCACGGGCTGCGCTCCACGATCGTCACCAGTCAGCTGCCGGTAGCCAAGTGGCACCGCGCGATCGGCGACCCGACCCTGGCCGACGCGATCCTCGACCGCCTTACCAGCAACGCCTACCGGATCGAGCTCGACGGCGAGTCGATGCGACCCAAGCGTCACGCCGAAGCACGCGCCAAGGAACAGGAGCCTCAGCCATGAACACGCGCCAGCGCGACAGGCGCGCTGGCGGCCGGGCCCCCACCCGGCTGTGGAGCTGCCGGAGCTGCCGGGACCTGTGGACGGCTGTGGAAGAGGACTTCCACACCCGCCCACAGGCTCCCTGGAAAACGCTGCGCGTTTTCCTCAGCTCCTTGGAAAACCCGGCCCCCACCCCGACCACCCCCCGGGTTTACCACAGCACCACAGCCTCGACGACGACGACGAACACCACTAACCTGATTTGGGACGAAAGGAGGGCGTTCTCGAGCCTGAAGGTGGACACTACCAATCCAGAGAGCCACACCGCGTCGCTTCGCTCCGACTCCTGTCCGCCTTCAATCGGAACCGCTGTCCAGATTCGTCGGATTGCGCATCGCAGGATGCGGTCAGCTCGGCGAGGACCCGGTGCGACTCGTCGTGCGGCAGATCGAGCCGGTCAGCGTGCGGCGTCGGGGTGGCGCCTCCGACGACGGCGTACCCAGCGATGTCGGTCTCGTAGGCGTGCAGGCTGTCCGAGAAGTGGGTGTACGACCCAGGTTGGACGCCGAGCCACCCAGCCATCACCTCCAGGATCGTCGTGAACTGCACGAAGTTGTACGGCAGGCCCCGGATGAGGTCGTTGCTCCGCATCACCTGCGCCCACTCGAGCCTCCCGCCGCGGAGCTTGAGGAGGCTGCACACGTTGCAGGGCACGTCCTTCGACGCCTCGACCCCGTCCTCGTCGGGCAGGTCGAGGCGAGGGTGGTAGATGCTGAGGACGACCTGCCGGGTGTCGGGGGCGGCCGCGAGGGCTCGGTACGCCCGCTCGATCTGGTCGAGCCCGAAGGCGTGCCGGAGCCGGTGCCCGTACGCGCCGTGATACGTCGGCCCGCTCCCAGAGAACCTCGGGAGGATGGGGTTCCAGAAGTTCGGGAAGGCCGCGTCGTTCCGCCCGGCGAGAATCCAGAGCGCCTCGGCGATCGCGAAGGCGGGGTTCGGCACGGGCCGCCGCGAGACGATCCAGCGCTGCCGCGGATCGCGGATGACGAGCCCGACGTGGAGCAGCTCGCGCGTGGGACCGCACCGGCTGGCCTGCTGCGCCGCGTCGCCCCCGCGGAGCAGCTCGTCGGCGGCCGCGCCCCAGACGTCGTCCGCGGTGTCGGCCTCAAAGACGCGCACGGCCCGCCCCGCCGAGGTCCGCTGCAACCCGGTCGTTGATGCCCCACTTCGGGGGGTACCAGATGGCGATGGGCTCCCGGCTCGGACGGAAGCGCTGCTTGATTCTCGTCCGACCCGTGAGCCCGGCGACGTCCGGGTGGTACACGCGCGCGTACTTGGAGATCTCGCAGAAGAGGTTCTGGCAGTCGACGAGCTGGAGCGGCCGGCCCCACAGCGTCTCGAAGGCGAGGCCGCGCGCAGCGAACTCCTCTTCCTGGCGCTCGGCGACCCGCCGGATCAAGTCGGCCTCCGTGAGGCCCCCCAGATGGGCGAAGCACTTCCGGATGCCGTCGAGCGCGCCCGGGCCGGGCACGATGAACTCCATCTCCGAGAAGCTGACCAGCTCACTGTAGTTCAGGTCGATCACGTACTGGTACGCGAGGAAGTTCCCGAGCATCGGGAACGACCGCAGGACTTCGAACGCCTCGCGCAGCGAACGCGCGCCCGCGAGTCGTTCGGGCACACCCTCGTGCATCATCCGCTCCAAGAGCCGGAGGTGCGTCTGGTGCTTGCGGGCGCCTGGCGTGCGCTCCGCAGCGGGCATGATGTACGCCGCGGAGTAGATGCGATCACTTGCTTCCAATCGCGCCAACAGGTGGGCGTCGTAGCGCTCATATGAGTAGTCGGCCCAAGCGATGGGGCCGACGGCCCGCGCGAGGTCGCACCACGTGTCGATCCGGTTGAACAACTTGAAGAGGATCGCCCGGAAGAAGATCTCCGCTGGCTGCTGGTCCCCGTCGTAGAGGACCCGTCGGATGAGGAACTGGCTCACGCGGTCCGACGCCCGGTAGGCGTTCGTGAACTTGTGGGCTGCGAGGATCGGGTCGGCCGTCCACGGAGGTGGTTCGCGACGGGCGCGGCGGAAGAAGACCGCCTGCCGCTCTGCCGCGAAGTGCCAGAACGTATCGAACACAGAGGTAGGCTCGGCGGGTGCCCACGCGTCGCGGGTCGGGAGCGGAGGGTGCGGCACGACGGGTCGGGGGGAGTGGTGGGGGAACACGAGCGGGAGCTGGTCTGCGGGGGCCGGGCGACGCGCAGGCGTCTGCTCCTCAGCGGGGACGCCGATGGGGTCACGGGCCCTGGCGGCTGCGACGATCGCCCGCGCCACCACATCGTCGGGCGCGGCGTCGTTGGGTAGCCACACCACCCTGCTAGTCGGGGCCTCTGTTGCAGCCAGCGCATCGTACTCCCTCGTGAGCCTGAACCAGCGCTCGGCTGTGGTCTCCTCGCGTAGGGGAGTCGGACGTGTCAGGAGGAAGACCGCCGCCGGAGCGTGGTGGCCCCAGCATACCCGCTCGAGGTCCACCATCGCCCGAAGGACGCCGCGGTCGGCCCCATCGACGAGGCCGTAGACCCAGGTCGACCACCAGAACCGATCGAGGACGACGCCGGTGCCGCTGTCGAGCAGTGGCACGATCCGGGCGCTGATAGCGTCGATGTGGGCAGCGACGTGGAGCAGCTGGAGGCTCGCAGGGCTGAGCGCCTCAATGCCGAAGTGCCGCGGGTCGTGGTGGAGCTCGTAGACGTGCTGGCCGAGTGACCCCGGCTCGCGCCCGGGGAACGAGAGCGCGGCCACGGGGCCCTCGGCGCCCAGGACGGCGGCGAAGCGCGCTGCGATCGTCGTCTTGCCGACGCCGTCCGGCCCCTCGAAGACGTAGAGGGAGCCGCGGTGCGGACGCGGCTGCGTTCCTGACAGCGTCATGACGCGAGCCCGCCCGAGGGTGGAGCGGAGAATGCGGCGACGAGCCGACGCGCCTCGGCCAGCGGGACGGCGTCGCCGAGGCGGGCGTTCGCCGCGACGCACGTGACGCGCACGAGGTGGCGCTCGAGCTCGTGCGCCAGAAACGCGCCGAGGCCGGCGAGCCCGAGGTAGTTCCCGTACGCCTTGTTGCCGATGTACTGCGTGGCGTAGAAGCCCGTGAGCGCGAGGTCGCCGCGGCCGATGGGCGTGACGGCGACCTGCTGCAAGCACGGGAAGCCGCGCTGGCGGACCATTTTGTGGTCGCGCATCGGGTCCACGATCGCGATCTGGTATGCGCTCCTGCGGTGGATTCCCGCGCGGGCCGCCCGGATGATGAAGTCGAGCTGGTTTGCAGTCGCACCGTCGCCGAACGCGATCATCCTGTGGAAGTAGGTTCCGAGGTGGTTGGCCTGGTACCGCGCGATCCGCGGGTACAGCTGGAGGTACCTGGCGTAGAGGGCTGCCGCACCCGACGCTGGATTCCACAGGGAGCGCGGGAAGATCGTGTTCGCGACGGTCCGGCAGCGCGCGTGCCCCAGCCGCTCGAGGGTCGCATCCAGCTCGCGGCGGATTGGCCCCTCCTCCTGCGGCGTCCCGTCAGGCGCGAACCCCGTGACGGATACGACGAGCGGGCACACCGCCTCGACGCCGGGCTGCGTCACGATCGCGAGCGCATCGAGCCACGCGCGCGACAGGACGTCACGGGAGATCAACGTCGGGTCGACGGTCGTCATACTCCGGGTCCTCCAAGTGGCGGTAAATGGCGCGGCCGACGTAGCCGCTCCGTCCGACGCGCACGTACGCAGCCCACCCCGTCGCCGGGTCGTGCAGGCGGTCGATGCCCGGTCGCACGGGGCGGAGGAGCGCGCGCGTCCCGTACGTACCGGCAGTCGCCAGGCAACGTCCCTCGCACTGCGCACCACGCGGCGCCGCGAGGACCTGGTTCGTGAGTAGGTCGATCGGGCGCCCGGTCCACCTCTCGTCGGCGACGACGACGTCCTCTGTCACTGTCGGCCCTGCGAGTGCGGCCCGGATCGCGGGCAGGCGCGCGTGCTCGAGTTCGTCCACGATGGCTGCGCGCAGGAGGCGCACGGACCACCGAAGGTGCGCGACCAGCGCGCCGTACCCTACCCCGAGCCAGTTCGCGGCGACGTAGACCGTCTCGGGCGATGGGTTGGCCGGGTCGGAGGCGCGGAGTCCGAGCGCCGCCAGCACTGCCGGCCTGGGCATCAGGAGGAACGCCGCGAAGCAGTCTGCAGCGTACTCGTCGAGGTCCTGGCTCGGCGAGTGCCAGTCACCCGAGAACTCGTCGACGCGAATGCCGTGACGTAGGACGTGGTGGCCCAGCTCATGCGCGCAGGTGAAGGTCTGACGCCCTGGAGGGCGCAGCGCACCGAGGAGGATCGCGGGCTCCTCACCGGCGACGTACATCCCCTCGAGGCTCGGGAGGTCGAGGAAGCGAACGTCGATGCCGAGCCGCTCGGCGAGGTCGTGCGGGCAGAGCGCCTCCGTCGCCGCGATCCCATGTCGAGCTCGGAGGAGAAGAGCCTCGTGGATCGCTCGCTTGGCGACCTCACGGCGCGTCATTGCGAATCCCCGTGCGTCCGGAGTGCTGCGAGGAGATCGAGCACGCGGGAGAGGTCGTCAGGTCGCAGCTTCGCGAGTTCCCGGGCGGCGAGCGAGACACGGTCGTTCTCTCTGGCGCTCCCCGGCCCCTGCCCCTCCGCGAGCCACGTCGCATCTACACCGAAGATCCCTGCGAGCGCGCTGAGTTCCTCTGCCGCTACGCGACGGCGGCCAGCTTCGATCTCGGAAATCGCGGGTCGCGCGAGCCCGAGGAGCCGCGCCACTTGGCTCTGCGAGAGCCCGGCGAGTTCCCGGGCGAGCCTTAGTCGACCGGCGATGGCGCGGCGCTGCTCTTCCATGTCTGCACTCATGGGTGCTCCTCCTGTGGTGCTCCGAGTTCGCGGGCCACCGCGCGCACGATGCTGGCCAGGTCCGCGGGCTGCTTGGTCTTCCCATCGACGAAGGGGCTGAAGCTGTGCCCGAACTCGACGTCGAGCTTCATAGAGAGCAGGACGATCGCCTCGACGGAGCTCAGGCTGTCGAAGCCCGGGAGGTCCAACAATGGGCACGTGCTGTCGGTGAGTTCGGGCATGACCTGCCCGCTCGTCTGCTGGACCTCGGCGAGCGTCGTGACGACCGCTGCACGCACGTCCGAGATGGACGGGGTGAAGAGCGAAGGGGGCGGCGGCCGTCCCATGGTACGAATATCGTACCACATGTAAGATCTGTCAAGGCCAGCAGGCACGGAACTCGGTCCGTCTCCTCCTCGCGCTTGTGAGGCGGACTGCGATTCATGCAAGCGTGCGGTGAGGGGATTATCCCAGCGCGGAGCGAGAGGGAAGACTCACAAGACGAGGCCGAGCACCTCATCAGCTACGGGGTACGGGTAGCCGGGCGGGAGCGGGTCAGGGCTGAGCCACGGCGCGGTCGGCGGGATCGGCGTCGCCCCCGGGCGCATGTCGGCGCTGCGGTTCGCGTAGCAGTAGATGCAGCAGTGGAGGCAGCTGTTCAGCGCTCCGATGTCCCGAGATTCGTGGCAGAGGCAGTGCTCGCGGGTCGGCTTCAGCGGGAGGGCCTTGATGTCGGGGCGGGTCTTGCGCAGGAACGACATGCTGATGCAGGCCGCCTGGGCGCAGCCGTGCGCCTGCGCGTCAAGGGAGAGCTGCGGATGGCAGCAGACGCCGAGGGGAATCCCCTCGGTCGCGCAGACCGCCGTGAGGCGCGCGAGGAGGTCTTCCATTTCCGCGTGCGTCGCGACGTGGTAGGACATCCCGTTGCGCGCCAGCTCGGCGTTGAAGAACGCCTCGATCTTCCCGTACAGGCCCGTGATCTGGATGAACGAAGTGACGGCCTCGGTCACGACGCCCGCCAGCGCCCCTGCGAGGCGGCGGGCATTCTCGACGTGCCAGTCGGCGTCGAGCTTGTCGGTCAGGAAGATCGGGTCGTAGCGCCACTTGATCGCCACCCCGTGGTCGCGGTGCATGTGCCGGAGCGCCGCCACCGAGGCGTCGGGGCGTGGCACCCCCGGTTCCACGAACTGCGGGTAGCCGGTCACCGTGCAGAAGACGGAGACCGGAAGGCCCCGCTCCTGGTACCGGGGAATCCACGGGGCGAGCGCGACCGGGTCCTTCGTCCACGGCTGGAAGACGCGCACGAGCCGCGGGTCGAGGGAGCAGTAGGCAATCGTCCTGTTGCGCGGGTTCTGGTAGTAGGCACCGCCGCGCACGATCTTGTCCCACACCCACTCCAGGTGCAGGGCGATGTCCGTCCGCCGGCTCATCGTCACCACCCACGGGCGGCAGCCGTTGCGGATCGCCGAGGCGGCTTTCGGGTCCAGGGGCACGGCGTGCCTCCTCCTGCGGCGCAGCCAGATTCTACCGCGGGCCTCGACGAGGGTAATCGACGCCGATCGAGCAGTCGGCCCGGGTCGAGCCGGCAGACCGGTGGTCTGGGGCGGCCGGGTCCTCCAGTAGGACGCGGACTGCTCCTGCAGCGGCCCGCGCCACCCATCCCGCTTGCACATCGGTCGCATCCGGCGCTAGATGGGGGGGTACCCAGTCCCTTCGACTCTCGGCCACCTCTCGACCGGTCCGCAGGCACGCGGACGGGCGTGGGAGGCCCAGTAGTCTCCGTTCCCCGCATACGTACGCGGTAAACAAGCAGTCGACCCCGACCGGTCGACCTGTCACGCGGAAGGTCGCGAGTTCGAGCCTCGTCATCCCCGCCAGAACCGCTACAGTAAGCCACGGAACGGAGGTGCCCCTACCGGGCATCCCCCGCCTCCATGACCATCCGCGTATCCGGCGCAGACCGGTCATGGGGCCGAGATTGCACCGAGGGCGAGAGGACGCCATCTCTTCCCCCTCCATCCCATGTCTCGATCCACGCTGCGGCGACCGTCCGCGATTCCGGGTTTTCCGCGACACGCAGCAGAAACGCGGATGGTCACGCCGAGCCCCTGCCAGGCGCCGGCCGGTGACATCCTGACGCCAATCTCCCCTGATCCGACCCGCTGGACCGTCCGGGCGCTCGACCGGCGGTTCGCCGCGTTCCTCGACTCCAGCCGACACGTCGAGCGCAAGAGCCTCGACAGCCTGCGCAGCTACAAGTGGGCGTACGACAACTTCAAGAAGTTCCTGGCGTCTGTCACGCGCCCCGGCGACGCGCTCGGGGACCGCCTCTTCGCCATCGAGGAGTGGGTCGCCTGGAACAGCCGCCGTGCCACGCTCTCCGGCGTCACGGTGAACTCCCTCTGGCGGGGGTTGCGCACCTTCTTCATCGACCTCGAGCGGCGCGACGCCATCTTCAACCCCTTCCGGGGCATGAAGCCGCCGGTGATGCCTCGCGTCAATCCGAAGGCACGGAGCCCCGAGGAGTTGAAGCAGGTCATCCTCGCCGCCGAGCACTACCCGTGGCCGACGTCCTACGAGCGCGCCCGGGCGGTCGCGATCCTCGCGACCTTCATTTACGCCGGCCTGCGGAAGGGCGAACTCCTCCGCCTGAACTTCGCCGACATCGACCTCGCCGAGGGCACCATTCTCGTCCACCGCGGGAAGGGCGTCGGCGGCGGCAAGGACCGCACCGCCTACATCGGCCCTGAGCTGCGGGAGATCCTCACGGTCTTCCTACGGGAACGGCGCCGACGGAACGTCGTTTCGCCAGGGATGTTCGCCTCGGCCTCTGCGCGCAGCGGCCCCTTCCTCTCCGAGTCGGCGCTGGTCCGGATTGTCCGCGCCGTGCGCCGCGCGTCCGGCGTAGCGTTCAGCATCCACTCGCTCCGCCACTCCTTCGTCACGATGCTCCTGAAAGGGGGTGTCCCGATCCACGTCGTGCAGGCCCTCGCTGGCCACGCGAGCATCGTGACGACCATGCGCTACACGCGGGTCTGGGATGACGAGCTGTCGACGGGCGTCTCGCGCCTGTCGCTGTTCGGGTGAGGAGAGCTGGAGGGACCGCGTGTCGAGCCCGAGGGAGATGCCGCGCGCGGCAGCCGCAGCCTCGCCGACGAACGCGTGGGTGTAGTACTGGAGTGCCGCGAGCCTCGTGTGCCCGAGGAGTTCCATCCGTGCCGCGTCCCGAACGCCTGCCTTCTCGAGGATGACGTTGTACGTGTGACGGCACATGTGGGGCCGCAGGAAGATGCCGGTCGCGTCCTCGACCTGGCGGAACACTCCGAGGAGCGCCTTCTCGCTCAGTGGGCGGTCGCGGAACAGTGACGAGATGAACTCCCGATGGGTCCGGCATGCCCGCTGACGCGCAGTGCTGTACGCCTGCACGATGGGCAGCCCATCACCGACCAGCTGCGCGACGCGATCCTTCCCGCCGAACCGCCCCTTCGACCGCGAGACGTGCACAGCGCCCGTCTCGACGTCGATCTCCGACACCGCGAGGCGTCGAATCTCGCCGTTACGGAGGCCCGCCATCGCCGCGAGCGCGAAGACGGCGAGGTCGCGAAGGCGCTCGAACTCCGAGCGGCATTGACGGTTCACGAGGAAGTCGTACACGCGGTAGAGCGACTCGGGCGTGATGGCGCGGATGCGCCGTTGCCCAGGGCGAGGCGGACGCAGGCCCGTGAACGGCGAGTATGCGTTGGTGGCCTCGGCCATGGCGCAGAACACCGCCTTCAGGCTCCGCCAGTAGTTGTTCACGGTGTCGTGGGAGCCACTCCGCCCGCGAACGTACGCCGTCCAATCGAAGAGTAGCTGCCGCTGGGCGACGGCCTCGCCGCGCAGGAAGCGCTCCGTAGCCTTCGTTCCTGCGAGGAAGGTCCGGAATGAGTTCATGGCAGTGCGCATCGACGAGATTGTCTTCCGGCTGTAACCGTCGACGCCGCGGCGGTGCTCGAGCGCGCGCGTGATCGCGTCGCCGAAGAGGTCGTCCGACCCGAATTGAAACGGAGCGAGAGGCTGGTTGGTTGGCGCGGCAAGCAGAGGCGCGGTCTGTGGGTTTGACGCCAAACCGAGGAGCACCTTCGCGAGGAAGCTCCGGCTCAGAACGCCGACCCCTTCCACGTGCACGCAGTCGGGGCTCAGCGCCGTGGGCGGATCAGCTGCGGGTCGTGGAGTCATGACCGAGAGGTGGAGGTGACACCCCAGGCGTCGATTGTGACTCCTGTGGAGATGGGAGCCAGCGACACCGTCGGTGGCCGGCCCGGCCGGGTGAGCTGAATTCGCCGCGCCCGGAACCGCCGACCTCGGATCGCCCAGTAGCACGCCCCGGTCGGCAGGTCGGTCATCTCGCGGACGCGGGCGGCGATCTCCTCCTCGGCCGTGAGCAGCGGGTCGGTGATGTGGTCGTACGGACGCACCGCGACGCGCGGGATCGACCCGAGCGGCTCGAGGACGTCGCGGCCGAGGAGCTGCGCTTCGCTGTGCGGCAGCCGGAAGAAGAACTGCCGGGTCGTGTTGCCGAGCAGGAGCGGCCGCAGCGCCGGGGCGAACAGCGACAGCCCCTGGGAGGCGAGCGCGACCGCCACCCTGTACTTGCGGCCAGCCACGAGCAGGTCCACCAGCCCGCTCTCCTCGCCTGCGAAGCTGTGCGCCTCGTCGACCAGGACCACGGCCCTACGGCGCACCTCAGGTCGCTGCCGCTCCCGCCGCAGGGCGGACAGCAGCAGCGCGTTCATGACGAGCCGCCCGAGCACGTCGGCCGCAGCCCCGAGCGAGCCGCGCGCCAGGTTGACCACGAGGGCGGTCGGCCGGTCGAGGGCGCCGAGCAGGTCGAGGCGCGCCGGCCCGCGCCCGAGGAACGCCCGCACCGCCGCGGAGGACAGCATCGGCGAGAGCTTGTTGAGCGCGCCCGAGACGTACATCTCCTCCCTGGCGCCGAAGCGATCGAGGAAGTAGCCCTGCACCTCTGGCCCGGCTGACTCCAGCACCCGCTCCCGAAACGAGGTGTCCAGCAGGAAGCGTTCCAGGTCGAGCAGCGTCATCGGCTCGCGACTCTCGACCGCCGCCCGCAGCGTGGCCCGGAAGATCTCCTCCACCTTCACGCCCCACGCCCAGGAGGCAGCGCGCTCGCCCGCGTACAGCCGCTTGAGCACAGAGACCAGCAGATCGACCTGGCGGCCCGCATCGACGCCGTCCATGCGCTCCAGCGGGTTCCACGACGGAAGTGAACCGGGGTCAGTGAAGTCGAGCACCCGGACGTCGAGGCTGCGCTCGGCCCAGGACCAACGCGCGACCCGCCGGGCGAGGTCACCGTGCGGGTCCAGGAGCGCGAACGCCTGGGTGCGCGCGAGCAGCGCCCGCGCCATCGCCTCCAGGAGCGACGACTTGCCACAGCCCGTGGCGCCAAGCACGAGCGCGTGCTGGCGTAGGTCCGCGCCGGTGAGCCGGCAGGGCACGGTGCTGCCGTCGGCGGCCCGGTACGTGGCGAACGGGAAGCCGAACTCCTGCTCCCGCCTGAGCATCTCGTGGAGGAAGCGGTCGCGGGCGAGGTAGAACTCGGTCGCGGCGCGCCAGTCGCGCATCTGGCGGGTGTCGAACGTGAGGTGGAGCACGGTGTCGGGGGTCATCGCCGGAGGGTGAGGTACACGATCGCCCCGGCGACGACGGCGGCGAGCAGCGCGCCGACCTCGAGCACGGCGCAACCGAGCCGGGTTGCGGGGAACGCGCCGCTCGCCCGCCAGAGCAGCAGCAGCCGCTCCCACCTGCGCAGCGGCGGCGGGTCGGTGAGCAGGAAGCGCCCGTGACCACCGGCTGTGGTGACCAGCCCGGCGCGCCGGAGACGGCCGAGTGCCCAGGCCGCCTGCCGCGGGGAGCGAATCCCGCAGGCCCTGGCCACCATGCCGAGCGTCAGCGGCGCGGTGAGGCCGGCCGCGCGCTCGCGGCTGCGCAGGTACAGGTAGACCAGGAAGGCCCGCCGGCCGACCAGCGGCAGCGTCCGGACGAACCAGAAGGTCGGGATGCGGTGGACGACCCCCGGCGCGTCCTCGGGTGCGAAGAGCGTCCGCTCGGTCTCGGTCGAGGCCACGTCGACGCGCAGGAGGCCGCGCTCGTCGTGCCAGACGGCGAGGCCCGAGCGCTCCAGGGCGTCGAGCCACCGGCGGATCGTGCGGCGGCTCGCCCCGAGCACCCACCGCAGCTCGTCGAGCGGCACGCGGCCGTGACGCCGCATCGCCAGCGCGCGGGCGGTGAGGAGCAGCAGCAGGGCGTCCGCGCCGACCTCGCGGGCGGTGGCGAGGAAGCTCCCGAGGTCCACCGCGAGGGCGGGCAGGCCGAGCGGTCGCTCGGGGCGGAGCCGGCTGATGGCGAGGGCGCCGTCGTCAGGCATCGGGCGTTCGCGGTGTGATCTGTACCTCGGAGCAGCGGCGGCCGAGCACGCGCACGAGGTCGTCCTCGAGCCGCCCGGAGAGTGGGGTGGCGGTGGTGACGACGACCGGGCGCTCCAGGTCCAGGCGTTCGGCGAGGAGGTCCTGTACGGCGGCCGAGGCGTACTCGGCGCGCTCCACCACGACGAGCCGCGCCCGGCGGAGGGCGGCAGCCTCCGACGGCAGGACCCCCAGGTGGGCGGCGCGCTGGGCGACCACGACGCCGCCGCGGCGGAGCGACTCGGCGACGAAGGACGCGGCGGCGGACAGCAGCGACGCGTCGCTGCACCGGATGACGAGCCCGCGGCCGTCGACGAGGTGGTGCGGGAAGGTGCGGACGTAGGCGCGCAGGCTGCGCTCCGCCTCGGGCGGGAGGTCGGCGGCGCTCCGGTCGGCGCGCACCACCGCCTCCTCAGGGCCGACGGGCAGCTCGTAGAGCAGGTAGTGCCAGAGCGTGTCGCGCAGCGACGCCTCCTCGGCGAAAGCGCGGGCGGCCTTGGCCAAGAACCGGGTACTCGGCATCCGCCTGCCGGCGCGCAGGTGGACGAGCAGGCTGCGGTCGATCCCGAGCTGGCGCGCCAGCTCCGCCTGGGTCCATCCACGCCGCCGGGCGAGGCGGTCGATCTCGCGGAAGATGTCGGGCGCGGGGGGCATCTAGGGCATGCGGGGGGAGGCGTCCGCATCCTGGGGCACACCCCGGCAGGCTGCGAGCGCCACGCCCCGAACGGTGACGGCCAGTCCCGGCGTGTCTGGCCGTCCTTCCCTCGCGGAAGCCCCCGCGCTTGTGACATCACGTCAAACGAGTGTCCTGGTGAGAGTTACAGTCGTCGAAGAGGTACGGGATCTATGCCACCAATACGGAGAACTGTCAAGCCTATGCAGCGCGAGCCTGGTCCTTCCAGACGACGGCCTCCGCTGTGTCGGGGTTGTGGCGCGCAGTCACGCACCCGGCCACAGCAGCTCTCCCGCACCGCGCGCGGCGTGGTGTCGGCGCGTCACGTCGACCACCGCCGGCGTCGCGCTACGCTCGAGGTCGGTCCACGGTTGCGTCGTGGCTCCCCCCTCCGCCCGCCCGCCGGTGCACCCTGACGCAGCAAGTGAACGCGGCGAAGAGCACATCGTTCACCGCAGCGCCTCGCCCGGCGGTGCGCGAGCCTACGCCGAGAGCCCGCCACCGAGCCGCACGCCTAGGTGTGCGGCCTCGGACGCCGGCCGCGTGCGCGCACACGGCACGGGTCCCGCGCTCGCCCGCGACCGCGCCGTGCTCATCCGCCTCGCCCGCCACCGGGTCCTGTCGCTCTTCCAGCTCGGCCGACTCGTGTTCCCGGGCCTGCACAGGTCTCAGGTGAGCCGTCGCATCGCCACCCTCGTTCGGGGCGGATGGCTGACGACCTGGGACCAGCCGGTCGCGCTCGGGGGGCGCCCCCGGTTCGTGGTCCCGACGACCCCGGGGCTACTGTGGGCGCTCGAGCGCATCGAGGCGCAGGTCGCGGCCCACCCCTACGCGCAGCTCGTGGGCACCATGCTGCGGCGAGACGGCCGGCGACCGCTCCCGCTCGTGCGCGGAGTCGTCCCCCCGTGGCTCCGCCACCTGGCGGAGGTGAACGACGTCCTGCTCTCCTTACAGGTCGACCCGGCGCTCGCCGTCGTGTGGGCGTCGTCGTGGAACCGCCCCCTGCCGATGGCATCGCACGGCGTCGCCCTCCCGCAGCCGGACGGGGTGGTGGTGCTCGCTAGCGAGAGCGGGCCGTCCGCGCTCGTCTTCGTCGAGCACGACCGGGGCGGCGAAAGCCTGCGTCACTTCCGCCTCAGCAAGGTCGACCGCTACCGGCAGCTCGCTCAGCGACCCGCACTCCTCGCCGAGCTGACCGGGTTCCGGGCTTTCCGCGTCTTGGTGACGGTCCGCACCGGCGATCCGTCCGCGACCGCCCAGCGGCTCGTAGAGCTCGGGCGCTGCGCCAGCGAGAGGCTTGCGGGGTCGATCTTCCACTTCGCGTCCGTCGAGGTGGACAGCCCGGATGCCGGCGGGCTCGTCGCGTGCGGCCCACCGCGGCTGTGACGCGGCGTCACACGCGGTCGTGCTCGTGCTGCGGCCGACCGGTCGATGCGGTGTGACAGCCTGTCACGACCAGCACCTGTCGCCTCGAAGAGGGCGCCCCGATCGGGGTTCACTCCGGGCGCCCGGCTGAACGGGTGCCCCTTCACAACCCGGCCTCACCTCCATCGGGTCCACCTCGAGCGAGGACCCTCTCTGGCGGCCGACGCGGCGCTCCTTAGCGGGCCCGCATGACCGCGGCGCCCAGCGGCTTCCTGCCGACCGCGCGCGCCGGCCGCCCGAGGGTGCCGTCGCCCCGAGTGCACCCGAAGGAGGTATCCCATGCACCTCGTCTCCATCCGCGACCGCCCGTACGCGGTCATCAACGGCAAGGACTATGTCGTCTACCGGTGGTTCGACGGCGGCAGGAGCGGCCCGCTCTTCCTCCAGGTCGCCGGCCTGACCGCGCTCGCCAAGGAGGATCTCCCGAACAACGACTGGGTCGTGAAGGGTGGCCGAGACGGCCAGCACCGAATCACCACCGCCTGGCGGCACCCGTGGTTCGACTACCGCGTGGACGCCGCCAGGAAGCTCGCCTTCCTTGGAGCGTCGCTCTCGGGCTCACTCTTCCTCGCGCTCCAGTACCTCGCCCGTCGCTTCGGCCACCCTGCCGACACTCGCACTCTGGCCGCACGCGCAGAGGACCTCGCGGTGACCTGGGACATCCCGGGCCCGCGTGTCCTCGACCGGCACCAGGACCGGGGCCTCACCGACGGCGTCCTGCTCGTGCTGGACCTGCCGTCCTACTTCGGGGCCGACCACGCCGCTCGCGTCCTCGGCGTCGACGAAGGGAGCATCCAGTGACCAAGGAAACCTACGACGATCCAAGCCCCAGCCATCCCGAGGCGACCGCGGCACCGCCCGCGACCTGCGACGGCTGCGGGCGGCCCCTCAACCCGGTGGAAGCGCAGCGCTGGACCGTCTGCCTGGACTGCACGAGGGCGCGGCACCGAGCGGCGGCATCCGGGCGATGCACCTGCGGCAGGCGGAAGGTCCCGGGCGAGCTGTGCCGAATCGGCTCGCGCTCGTGGATTCCATGCCGGCGCTGCCTCGGCACGATCCGGCAGGTGTCCTGAGCCATGGACAGCGATCGACTCACCGTCCGGCTCGCCGAAGGAAGCGAGCCCGGGACGACGCGCGTCACCTTCCATCAGGACGCGACCTGGATCGCCACCTTCCACACCTGCGGCGACACGGTCGGCATCGCGGTCATGCGCCCTGGCCACGAGGGGGCCGAGACGCTCCTCCGCCAGCGGGTCCCTCAGGTCCTGCGGGCGCATCGTGCTTCCCGGGACGCCCTCGCCGCCCTCGCGAACACGGACCCCCAGCCTGCATAGCCCGCTCCCGGGGCCCACCCCGGGCTGGGTTCACCCGCGCGACCGAAAGGAACCACGTCATGCAACTGCTCACCAACGAGCTTCGCGCAGCGTTCGAGAAGTTCCCGCTGCGCTCCCAGGACACGAAGCGCGACAGCGCCCTCGTCGTCGCGAAGTACTTCGACCCCAGCGGCCGGTTCACGTTCTACGCCACCGAGGGCCAGCCCGACGGGGACGACTTCCTCCTGTTCGGCTACTGCGTCTCGCCGCTCGGCGCGGACCTCGACGAGTGGGGGTACGCCGCCCTCTCCGAGCTCGAGGCCGTCACCGGCCGCTTCGGCCTGGGCATCGAGCGCGACCTCTCGTTTCCGGTCGCGGAGAGGGCGATCAAGGACTGCTGCCTGTAACGACCGGGTCGCCTCAGATAGACGCGGCTCGCGTCACGCGGAGAAGCCCCGTTCCAACACACCAAACATGAGAGAGGAGACCAACCATGGAGTTCTCCCTCGAGCAGATCGAGGAAGCGATCGAAGACAGCGGCGGCTTCTGTACCGCCTGCGGCGCCGCCGCGTACGGCGTGGAGCCTGACGCTCGCGAGTACGAGTGCGAGGCATGCGGCGCCTGCGCGGTCTACGGCGCCGAGGAGCTGGTACTGATGGGGCTCGTCGCCTGAGCGGCCTCGGCTCCACATCTCGCCGCCCCCTCCTACCAAGCCAGGTCGTCTGGACGACGCACGCCGCCTTCCTCCCTCTGCGGCGCCTCCTGGATCGCCACCTTCCACACCTGCGGCCAAACGGCCGGCACTCCGGTGATGCGCCGCGACCGCGCGGCCCAGGAGCCGGTGCTCCGCGCCCGAGCCGCATCCATCGCGGAAGCCTGCCAGGCGTTCGAGCAGACGCTCGAGCACCTCGCCAACGGTGAAGCGGCGCCATGACCGGGTCGCGGCGTCGAGGTGACCGATCCACCCACCCTCCCCTCGGGGCTGGCCGGGAACGATCCCGGCCAGCCCCTTTCTCCCGTGACCACGCCCGCGAAAGGAGGCCCACCGTGGCCGAAGCTGCCCCCCTGGACGGCGCCGCCTACGCGGGCCGCCAGGCGAACCACGCCCTGTCGTTCCGGCAGTACAACAAGAGCAAGCACGCCCAGTACTTCACGCCCCTCTGGCTGGCCGAGCTGCTCCTCGAGCTGCTCCGCCCGCTGCTGCCGGACCGAGGCGCAGAGGGGATCTCGGTCCTCGACCCCACGTGCGGGTCCGGCCGGCTTCTCGCCCCTTGGGCCGAGGCCGGCGCCCGGGTGCTAGGGGTCGAGCTCGACGAGCTGGCAGCCCGCAACGCCGCCAAGGCGCTCGGCGCCGGCGCGGTACGGACCGGCGACGTCCTCGACTACCGCCACCTGCTCACCGGCTTCTCGCTCGTCGTCACCAACCCGCCGTACGGCATCTACTGGACCCCGCCCGACCCCGGCGAGGCGTGGACCTGCGAGACCTCAGGCGGCCTGATCGAGAGCCAAGGCGCGACCCTCGAGGTCTGCACCCGGGCACTCACCTACGGCGGGTATCTGGTCGCCATCATCCCCACCTCGACCTTCGAGAACCTGAAGGACCGCGCCCTGCGCGAGAACCTCTTCAGGAACTTCGTCGGCCTGGCGCAGGTGACGCTGCCGCGGCTCTTCGAGGAGGAGTACGGCATCGCGGTGGACGTCGACCTCATCCTCGCTCGGCGGGAGACCCGCTACGCAGGCTCGACCTGGAGGCCGCTCCGCGTCGCCGCCGAGCCCGGTCGGCTGGAGGAGGCGGTGCGCGCCGCGTTCGCCCAGGTCGTCGACCCGGAGAACGACCGGGTCCCACCGTCCGTGCCGGCCCCCGTTCCCGCGCTGTCCCGGCTCTTCGCCGTCACGCCGTCGAGAGCGGCGCGAGTCACCCCCCGAGGGGTCACTGCAGCCGCCGACGTCACCAGCCTGCTCGGTTTCCTCGACGAGACGGTCACCGCGTTCGACCCCGTGCGCGGTATCGAGCACGGCGTCGTCTCGGCCACGCTCTCGCCCGCCTCGCTCATCACCCTCGGCCCGGAGGCGGCCGCGGCTACCCTCTCGGCCCTCGGACTCGAGCCGTCCATCACGGACCGCGACCGGGAGCGCATCACCCGGCTCCAGGGCCGCTACCAGCTCCTCCGCACGCCGACCTACCCCCCGCAGGCCCACCAGCGGCTCGCCTACATCGAGGACCGGTCGTACACCGCCAAGGAGACCGTGCGCGAGGGGGACAGCGTGCTCTTCACGGCCGGCCGGTCGTACCACCTGCGGCCGTCGTGGGTCCGAAACCGCGAGGTCGCCAAGGTTGAGACCGTCTGGGACGACACCGCCCGCCGCGAGGTCCAGCTCACCACCTCGGTGGACCGCGGCTACCTCTCGTTCGCCGTCGTCACCGACGCCGGCCCGCGGGTGTTCCGCGAGGTCTCGGTCGACGACGTCGCGCTCCTCACCCAGGCATTCACCCTGCCGGACACGCCCGACCTCGAGGCTACCGTGCCACGCTCGGTCGAGCTGCACCGGCGGACCGTGGCCGCACGCTTCCCGTTCCTCTTCCCCTTCCAGCAGGAGGACGTCGCCCGCCTGGCCGTGAAGCCGTTCGGCTACCTCGGCTACGAGCAGGGCGGCGGCAAGACGGTCACCGCGGCCGCCTGGGCTGCCACCCGCGGCTTCAAGCGCGTGCTCGTGGTCTGCCAGTCGTCGCTCGTCGACAACTGGCTCAACGAGCTCGGCTCGTTCGGCTTCCCCGCCTCGCGGCTCACCTCCCACCACCTCGTCTCCCGACTCGCCGAGGAGAAGCGCGCCGGCCGCCACCCGGAGCAGACGACCTTCTACGTCACCTCGTTCGAGTTCCTCGCCCTCACCGGGCCGCGCACCTACGACTCCTGGGAGTGCCGCTCCTTCGCCAAGGACGGCTCGATCCAGCACGAGGTCCTCGACAACCGCAAGGCCACCTGCTCCGTCTGCAAGCGCGCCTACAGCGACGTGGTGAAGGCGTGCCCGAAGTGCGGCGAGGATGCGCTCTGGACCGGCGGCCACTGCAACGCCTGCGGCTACCAGGCGTGGACGGTCTCCATGGACGTCCACCAGTGGCCGGCCTACAAGCGGATGAGGAAGCTCTTCGGCGCCGTGCTGGTCGACGAGGCCCAGGTCGCCAAGTCGAAGAACACGCTGCGCGGCCGGGCCGTGCGGGCGCTGAGGCCCAAGGGCAAGCTCATCCTCACCGGCACCCTCATGAAGGGCTACCCGATCGACGTCTTCTGGAACGTGTCGTGGCTGCTCGGCTTCGACACGCCGCTCTTCCCCTACGCGTACCGGGGCGGCTCGAAGCGCTTCCTCGACGAGTTCGGCACCTACGAGTTCGTCACCCGGCAGTTCGAGGAGAGCCTCCACGAGGGGCGGGCCAAGCTCCTGCCCGAGGTCTCGAACCTCAACCGCTTCTGGCGGCTCCTGGCCTCATTCACCGTCCGGCGCCGGAAGGACGACATCTTCACCCTCCCCGAGAAGAAGCGGCAGGTGATCGTGCTCGGCCTCGACCGCGACCACGCGACCCTGTACGGCGACTACGCCGAGTGGGCCAAGCGCGAGATCCAGCAGGCGCTCCGGCAGAACGAGGGCAACCCCAACATGGGGGTCATCTCGAACGCCCTCTGGAAGCTGCGCTACGCCGCCACCTGCCCGGTGGCCGTCGACTACCTCGACCGCGGCGTGCTCGACGCTTCGACTTGGAACAAGCTCGAGAAGGTCCGCGAGCTGGTGAAGGCGGCCCGCGACAAGGGCGAGAAGGCGATCGTGTTCTCGGGGCTCCGGGTCATGGTGGCCGCCATCGTGACCCACCTCAAGCGCGCCGGCTGCAAGATCCTCCCCATCACGGCCGACGTGCCGACCTCGAGGCGCTTCGACCTGATCCAGGAGTTCTCCCGCGACCCCGAGACCACGGCGATCGTCGCCTCGCTCAACTGCTTGAATCGCGGCTTCACGATCACCGCAGCCAACCACGTGGTCCTGGTCGACCTCGAGTACAGCCCGGAGGCCACCGAGCAGGCCGAGGACCGCGTCCACCGACCGGGCCAGACCCGGGTGGTCGAGATCTCCTACCTCCTCTCGCGCGACACCATCGACCAGGTGATGCACGAGATCCTGTTCCAGAAGGCCGAGGCGATCCGCCACGCCATCGACGGCCGCGCCCGCTTCACCGACGTGGCCGACCTCCTGAAGCGCGTCACCGGCGACGTCCAGCTCGAGATCGCGCGGCGCGTGTCGCTGCTAGCCTTCCCGCAGGCGGCCGATGCCCCCGAGCCGACCCCGCAGCTCGCCCTCCCGCGGCCGGCCGCGATCCAGGCACCTCCAGGCGTCCTCGCCGTGCCGACCAGCCCGCAGCCCATCGTGGTGCCGATGCCCGTGGCCGACCCCGAGGCGGAGGCGCGCCGCCGCGCCTTCTGGGAGCAGGTGGCCGCCGACCGCCACGCGGCGCGGGTGAAGCCGCGGCCTGGCCCGGTGGTCGTGGTCTCCGGCCAGCTCTCCCTCTTCGACTGAGACGCCGGCAGCCGGCGCCCACACCTCGCGTCCGGCCCCGGCCGGAAAGGAGACCCCATGAGCCGATCGCGACTCAGCCTCTACCAACCGTTCATCGAGGACCGCAACGTGCGGCGCCTCTACCAGCTCAAGACCCGCCTCAACTCGGCGCAGAGCCGGAAGGTCCCCATGACGGTCCTCCTGAACCGCATCCTCGACCACTTCTTCGACACGAACCTCGGCGCCACGGGCGAGGCGCCCCCGTGGGTCGTCTCCAGCCCGAGCGGCTGACGCCGTGACGCCGGCCAGGAAGGAGGTCCCATGCAACCCGTCAGCGCGTCCCCCCGCTGGGCTCAGCTCCTCGCCGAGGCGGTCGAGCAGCCCGGCCTGCTCCTCGAGGCGTACCACCGCTTCCCGGGCTACAGCCTCGGCAACCAGCTCGCGGCGCTGTGCCAGTGCCACGCCCGCAAGATCTCGCCGGGCCCGATCGCCACCCTCAAGCGGTGGAACCGACTCGGGCGGAAGGTCACCAAGGGGCAGAAGGCACTCTGGCTCTGCATGCCGGTCACCGTGCGTGACAAGCGAGCCACGGACGGCTACGGCGACCCCGCCGACCGTCCAGCGAGGACGCTCTACCTGTGGAAGCCCTACTGGTTCGTGCTGTCCCAGACCGAAGGGGCCGCGCCCCCGCCGGAGCTCCCGCAGCCCGTCTGGGACAGGGCCCGGGCGCTCGCATCGCTCGCCATCACCGAGATCCCCTTCGACCACCCCGACGGCAACATGCAGGGCTTCGCGCGCGGCCGCTCCGTCGCGGTGAGCCCGATCGCCGAGGCGCCGTGGAAGACCTTGTTCCACGAGATCGGCCACGTCCTGCTCGGGCACTCCCAGCCCGGCGCGGACGGCGCCGACGTGCGCCGGTCAACCGCTGAGGCCGAGGCCGAGGCGGTGGCGCTGCTCTGCCTCGACACCCTGGGGCTGCCGGGCGCTGAGTACGCCCGCGGCTACATCCAGCACTGGTACGGACGACACGAGGCGCTCCCCGAGCGGTGCGCCGCGCGCGTCTTCAAGGCCGCCGACGCGATCCTGCGGGCCGGTGCAGCGCCACCGACCATCATGTGATCAATCCCGCCGAACTGGCCCATCGAAAGGAGGCTCCGGTGACCTGCGAAGAGTGTGGTTGCACGATCGACGTGCAGCCCTACGACGACCCTGACGGCGACGGGCAGATCAGCCTCTGCAAACGCTGCGCCGACCACATCCTCGGCGAGATCCCGATCGACACCGGCGACTTCGAGGAGGGTGCCGACCTGGAGAACGACGAGCTGTCCGAGGTCGACGAAGACGGCGCCCACGAGTTAGCCACCGCGATGCCCGAGGACGAGGTTCACGACAACGACCTCGACTTCGCTTACGAGCGCGGCCGCTACGTCCCGAAGCGTCGCGCGAGCAACCACGACGACACCGACGACGACCTTGAGTTCGCGTACCAGAGTGCCCGGGCGACCTGAGCCCGGCTCTTCCCCTTCACTTCCCCAGCGGCGAGATGGTTAGAACCATCTCGCCGCTTTCAGTATCGCCGAGCCCTGGGGCGCACCGACCTTTGCATGCATTGAAGACCCCCGCTTGGTCGGCGCGGGAGTCAGCCGGGGGGTACCTTTCGTGGCTTCCGTCGAATGCAATCGCCATGTTCGCCCTCCTCGAGCGGCCCCTGCACGCATGCAGTTGGGTCGTCGCTGGGGTCCCATCGTGGCGTGGGAAGGTGCGGCGCTGCCACTGCACACCGCGACGACTCGCATGTTGAGTCTCCTCAACGTTTTCCGCGCGGCCCAGGGAAGCGCTGCCCGTTCGAGGGCAGTCCAGCCTATACTTCACCCATGGTCCGCGCGCTATCCGCTCGTGCTCTGCTGAGTCTGGAGGGGGGAGAGCACTCTCTCCAGCGGTCCCCCGCTCGACGCCGCGATGGAGAGACTCCGCACCAGCCACGACGAACCCGACGCCGGGGGTGAGGAGTACGCATGGCAGGTCACAGTACCGACGCCCAGGTCACCCCCGGAACCACCGGCGATGCCGAGCGCTACGTCATGCGGATCTCCCGGCTCACGATCGACAAGCTCGGGGTGAAGCTCTACGACAAGGTCTCCGCGGTCGTCGCCGAGCTCATCGCGAACAGCTACGACGCCGACGCGACCGACGTCCGGGTCCGGCTGCCGCTCGCGACGCTCCTCGGGAACCCGTCGGTCGCGGCGAGCGCCGCCGGGGGCGAGGGGACGATCGAGGTCACAGACGACGGGCACGGGATGACCCCCGAGGAGGCGCGGGCGCACTACCTCCAGGTCGGGCGGGACCGCAGGAAGCACGACGACCAGGGTGCCCGCTCCCGCGGACGGTCGAGACCCGTCATGGGCCGCAAGGGCATCGGCAAGCTCGCGCCGTTCGGCATCTGCCGCCTCATCGAGGTGCTCTCAGCGGGCGGCCCGCTGACGCCGCGCGGTTACACCGTCGCGCACTTCTTCATGGACTTCGAGAAGATCCTCTCGGACACGGACGAGCCGATCGCGCTCGAGACCGGGCCGGAGGACCAGACCTTCCGCCCCACGCCGGGGACGACGATCCGGCTCTCGCGCTTCCTCACGAAACGCGTGCCCGACGCCGAGGTCTTCCACCGGCAGCTCGCGGCGCGGTTCGCGTTCGCCCAGCCGGACTTCAGGATCGTCGTCGAGGACACGCGCGACCCCGATGAGAACCCCCCGCTGTCGGTAAGCCAGCTCTCCGTCCCGACGCTGGATGGCACCGTCGTCCAGCTCGACACGCGCCCGGTGCTCACCGACGGCGGTCGGGAGCTCCCCGTAAGCGGTTGGCTCGCTCTCGCCAAGGAGGCGTACAAGAACGAGGAGATGGCGGGCGTGCGCATTTACGCGCGGGGTAAGATCGTCGCGACAACTCGGGACTTTGAGCAGCCCGCCGGGTTTACCGGGGAGTTCACCCTCCGCTCGTACCTCGTGGGGCAGGTCACGGCTGACTGGCTCGACGCGGACGACGGCGAGGACCTCGTGCGGACAGACCGCCAGGGCATCCTCTGGGACTCCGAGTACGGCCGAGCGTTACGCAAGTGGGGTGCCGAACTCATCAAGGAGATCGGAGCCGCGTCGCGCAAGCCCCGCCGCGAGCGCACGAGTAGGATGTTCCTCGATCGGTCGAAGATCCGCGCACGGGCCCAGGAGCGGTTCCACGACGCCGCGGTCGTCGAGACGGCTGTGCAGCTCGCGGTGCAGATCGGGGGCTTCGCGGCGGAGGACGAGCTGACCGATGCCGCGTACGTCGATGACCTCACGGAGGTCATCCTCTCGGTCGCGCCCCACAAGGCGCTCATCGAGGCGTTCCAGGAGTTCAACCGCACCGCGACGGGCCAGGAGGGGCAGCCGATCGAGCGGCTCGTCGACCTCTTCGGGAAGACGCGCGTCGCTGAGATGGCGTCCTACAGCCAGATCGCCGCGGAGCGGGTGCGCTCGATCCAGCAGCTTGAGACAATCGTCTTCAGCGACCACGACGAGGGTGAGTTCCAGAAGCTCCTCGCCCAGGCCCCGTGGCTCATTGAGCCCACATGGTCGGTCCTGACGCGCAACCAGGCCCTGCGTACGTTCAAACAGGCGTTCGAGACCTTCTGGTACCAACGGACGGGCGAGGTGGTCACCCTCGCCATCGACTACGAGAGGAAACGCCCCGACTTCACCCTCGTGAGCGTCGGCCACAGGCTCCACGTCGTCGAGATCAAGAAGGCGGGCCACCCGCTCGACGATGCAGACTTCAAGCGCCTCATCAACTATGTCTACGCGTTCGACGCCTTCTTCACGGCGAACCAGTCGTTCAAGGTGGAGTTCCCGTTGGGCTACAGCATCGACGTGGTCGCCGATGGCACCAGACTCAACGACCTCGCGAACAAGACGGCGTGGGAGAAGTTCGAGAGCGACGGGAAGATCCGCAGGGTAAGCTGGACTGACTTCCTCCTGCGCGCGAAGCAGGCGCACCAGCAGTTCCTGGAAGTCGCGGACGAGTCGGCCCGGAAGCAGCAGGAGGTCGGCGGTGGCCCGGACGGTGCCTGACGGCGCAGCTGGCAGCACCACGCGCATGGGTGGCGAACCCGCGCTGCATGCGGTGAGCCTCTTCTCGAACTGCGGCGCGGGTGATCTCGGGTACCGCGCGGCGGGCTTCACCTTCGACGTCCTCGCCGAGCTGGACCCGCGCCGCCTCGATGTGGCGCTGCTCAACCACCCAGGTGCCATGGGTGTCCCGGGCGACCTGCGCGAGACCTGGTCGCGTGTCGTCGATGCCGTCCACGCGCAGGGTGGTGCACCCGCCCTCCTCGCCGCCTGCCCGCCCTGCCAGGGCATGAGCACGGCGCGGAGCAACCGCGGCAGGGCGGACGACCCCGATGCCGGGAACCGCGACGCCCGCAACCTGCTCGTCTGGGTCATTGGGCAGGTTGCGACCGCCCTCCGCCCGCAGGTCGTGGTGGTCGAGAACGTCCCGGCCTTCCTCTCGCGCAAAGTCCGTGACCCGGAGAGTGGCCGCGTCAGCTCCGCAGCGAATATCCTCGTCGACACGCTGCGGGACGACTACTGCGCGTTCCCCATCCTCGCCGACCTCGCGGACTACGGCGTCCCCCAGACGCGGGTCCGAACGTTCCTCACCTTCCTCCGGCGCGGCACCCCCGGTCTTGCGAAGTTGCTCTCCGGCAACCGCGCGCCGTTCCCGCGTCCCACGCACGCGGGCGACGCGGGCGACGAGCGCCCCGTCACGGTCAGGAAGGCCCTCGCCGCGTCGGGCCTGCCGCCACTCGACGCGTCCTCGAGTGAGCGCGCGGCGGCGGACGGCTTCAGGGGGCTGCACGCCGTCCCGGTGTGGCGCGACCGGCGCTACCCCATGGTCGCCGCCATCCCGCCCGGTTCCGGGAAGACCGCGTGGGAGAACGACACGTGCCAGACGTGCGGAACTCCCGACCAGCCCCGCGAGAACGCCGCGTGCACCGCGTGCGGAGGACCCCTCCCGCGCCCGATCGTGCGGGAGCCTGACGGCCAGTACCGCCTCGTCCGCGGCTTCCACTCGTCGAGCTACCGCCGGATGCGACCCGACGTTCCCGCCGCTACCGTGACGACCGCGAGCGGACACGTCGGAAGCGACACGACGATCCACCCGTTCGAGAACCGGGTCCTCAGCCCCCTCGAGTGCGCCCTCCTCCAGACCTTCCCTCCGTCGTTCGACTGGGGGAACGCCCTGGAGCGCTGGGGGCACACAAACGTCCGTGCCATGATCGGCGAGGCGGTGCCGCCCGCCTTCACGCACCTCCACGGCCGGGTGCTGCGAGCGGTCCTCACCGGGGAGTGGACGCTCGCGCCCATCTCACTCGGGGACCCGCGCTGCCAGCGCGCGTTTGCGCGCCTCGGCCTAGCTGCACCGGACCCGCTCGCCCGCCCCGCATGAGGCGGCCGGGCACCCGGCTGGTGCGTCCACCCGCGCGGCGCCGCGTGGCCGCCGTGGTCGACCTCCTCCGCGCGGTGTATGGAGACCCCCGCCTCGGGAACCCGACCGACCCGGTGGACGACCTCATCTTCGTGCTCCTGTCAGCGAGGACGCCCCCGTCGCGGGCTATCGCGGCGTATGACACCCTCCGCGATCGGTACGGGTCGTGGGAGACGGTCGCCCGCGCACCGCACGAGGACCTCGCTACGCTCCTCGCCCCCGCGGGTTTCGCGAGGAGGCGATCCCACCAGATCCGTGGGGCTATCGCCGCCATTCGCGCCGCGTTTGGATCGGTGACGCTCGATCCACTCCGGGATCGCACCGAGGGCGACGCGGAGGAGTTCCTCGTCAGACTTCCGGGCGTCTCCCGCAAGACTGCGAAGTGCGTCATGATGTACACGCTCGGCTTCCGGGTGCTGCCCGTCGATGTGCATGTGCACCGGATCAGCTTCCGCCTCGGGTGGATCACCATCCCGAGGCCCGAGCAGAGCCACGCGGCACTGGAGGCGATCGTCCCGCCAGCGCTGCGCTACTCCCTCCACGTTGGTTGCATCGCGCACGGCCGCGCGACCTGCACTGCCCGCGCACCGCGGTGCCGCTCCTGCGCGCTCCTCTCGTGCTGCGCTCGTGCGTGCGTCGTCCCTGTCGTCTTCTAGACGCGGGCCGAATGGGGTGAATGCCCGTACGTCGCCGGCGCGGCGCCAACGGAGATTGTCACCGGACGACGACACTTCCGACCCGCCCGCGCACCTGGAGCGCTTGCGCCTGGGCGACGAGGTCGGACGCGCACCGGTGGAGGTAGACGGTCCCGCCGACCCGAAGGTCCTGCGGGAGGAGGAGGGGCGTCTGGATGTCGCAGAGGGTGAGGTCTCGCCCGATTGTGAGCCGATCAGGTAGTGCCGTGAGACCCGTGCCGCGGAAGAGAGAGAAGTCCGCCGCGACCATGAGCCCCCGGGGGAGGGAGGTGAGGGAGGGACAGCCACCGACGGAAATGCACCCGCGCAGTGTGATGTCCGTCGGAAGTGACGTGAGAGCGTCGCAGCTCGCAAGGAAGAGCCATCGCCCGACCACGAGGTGCGCGGGGAGCTCCGCTAGCGCGGGGCAGCCAGTCAGACCGAGGCAACCCTCGACCGCTAGGTGCGGTGGGAGTGCGACGAGCGATGGGCAGTGCCCAAACGACAGGTCGCCGACGACCCGAAGACCGTGCGGCCCGTCCGGTGTGAAGTCCGTGAGACGGACTCTGCGCTGCGGCCGATGCTGGCGGACGACCCCTTCGACCCACGCCCACTGCAGCGGCGTGAAGCCACGCTTCGCCGCCGCCCGCTGGAAACGGAACGAGCCAACTTCGGCGCGGGAGACGACCGCCTGCACCGCTGGAGGGAGCCCCGTGTACCCGATCTCGAGTTCGAGCGCATCGAGCCGCACCCGGACCCGCGGAACCAGAGATACCGGGGCCGCAAGCTCCTCGTCGAGGGCATCCAGGCGTGCGTGGATGACAGCCCGCTGCTCTGGCGTGAGGGAGTTCTTGGCCATCAGCCCACTGTACCGCAAGCCCGCCCCCGCATCGCACCCGCTGCTACCCGAGTTGCGAATTGCAGCGTCCCCTAGGTTCGCTAGAGCGTAGGCCATTCGCACCCCGCCTTCCAGGAACGCAACCGACTCTATCGCTGGCACATGGCGTCTGGCGCGTATCGTGCCAGACGCGCCTCAGCGTCCCTCGATTCCTCCCCTGATTCTCCTCGTGACAGTGGGTGCCACAGCCCCTGCGAAGGGGCACGTCAAAGACATCTTGGCGAGTCGCGTCTGCGCTCCGTCGTTCCTGAGCAGCGGCCCCTGGGGCCATAGGTCACCCAGAAGACCACCACCATCGGTCGCGCAACTGGGTCAGTCTCGCCTGTTCTCAGGGGTTCGTGAAGCCCGATGGCTCTCCACGCCGCAGCCCTGCAACTCGAAGAAGCTTAGCCCGGGGCGCTCGCCGCGCGCGTGGTCTGCATGGGAGAGAGAGGATGCTGCCTACTCCAGTCCTTTCAGGATGAACATCACATCCACCGCGGCGACGTCCTGGCAAGAAGACGGCGCTCTCCCCGAGTCGGGAAGGCTCGCGAGGATCATCTCGCCGATCTGTCGCAGAGTTCTTTCGTACCCGTTCTGCTGGAGGGCCTCTTGTGCGTTGACGATGATGTCGGAGAGCTGAGACTTCCCTTCAGGACACCTATTCGCAAGACGCGTCAGGAGCGTGTCGAAGGCAGCCACATCTTCCCGAGAGGGCGATGAATCCTGCGCCTCGATAACTGCGAGGTTCTCGGCGGGGGAGCGTTCTTGTGTGCGAGCGCTGGACGGCTCTTGCTGGGCGGAAACAGGTGAAGGTCGCGGTAACCGGGGAGCACGCCCCGGAGAGGACGTCTCAGTCGTGCAGCCCGAGAGGACCAGCGCTGTAAGGAGGGGAATCCCCCAGATCTTGTTGGAGGGCATACGAATATTGGAGAAGGGGTAGGTCGACCCCCAGCATACCAACCATGACATCGGGCTGATACCAGCGGCTGTACGGCGTCACGCTGAGCGGCACCTAGGCTTGGCGACACGCCCCCGACTCCCAAGGCACACCGTCGCCCGCGGCACCGCGTCGAACGCCGGAACACGGGAGGGGTGAGATTCCTCGGGCTTCGCCCGAGGGGTCCCACACCCCTAACCCCACGCTTCTATGGAGCAGACCTACAACCGCGTCGTGGTCCAGGGCCGGGCGGGCGCGCCGACGGTCCGCCTCTCCCGGGACGGCCCGGTGTTCGCGTCCGCCGAGGTTGAGATCGAGGCGCTGCCGAAGACCACCGTCACGGTGGCGGCCATCGGCCAGGAGGCCGCCGCGATCGCCGCGCTCAGCCCCGGCGACGTGCTCCGGGCCGAGGGGCCGCTCGTCGTCAACCCGGAGCTCGGCGAGTTCTACGTGTTCGCGGACAAGGCGGCCCGCATGGTGCGGCGCGGGCACGACCTCGTCGCCGCCCCGCCGTCGAAGCAGGACCTCGAGCGTCTGGCGTCGCTCCTCTCGTCGGCTGCACCCGCCTGATCCCCCACGGCCATGGGCATCACCATCCACTACTTCACGGAGGCGGGGAACCACCTCGACCCGGCCACTGCGGAGGCCCAGTTCACCAAGGCCACCACCATCGCGTCCGACGCCGCGGCGCGGTTCGGGTGGGAGGCCCTCGGCCAGCGGCGCGAGGAGGGCCGCTGGTACCTGGAGCACAGCAGCGGGCAGTGCGGCAGCTCGCGCGAGAGCACGGGGACGATCCGCTCGGTGGCGTGGAACCCGGACCCGGGCTGCGAGACCTTCAGCCTCGAGTGGGTCGAGGGCACGGGCGTCCTGCCCTACGCCTTCTGCAAGACGCAGTTCGCCAAGGACCGGGTGCGCGTCCACGTCCAGCTCTGCGACCTGCTGGAGCGCCTCAACCGCGAGGCGTTCGACGGCCGGCTCGTCATCCACGACGAGGGCGACTACCTGCCCGGGCGCTGCCTCGACCGGCTCGCCGCCGCGTTCGGCGAGAACGAGGCGCTCATACGGCGGCTGGTCGAAGCTGCCCGGGACGCGGGACTGAACGTCGCCACGCCGCTCGACGAGGCTCCCCCCACCTGACCCCCACGGCGATGCAGCTCCTCACCACGACCCTCGCCGAAGTGCTCCAGCGCTTCCCGCTCCACGCCCAGGAGGGCAAGGGCGACGGCGCGCTGGTCGTCTGCAAGTTCTTCGACCCCTGCGGCCGCTACACGTTCTTCGTGACCGAGGGGGAGCCCGCCCCAGGCGAGCCGGGGCCCAGCGGTGCGCCCGACTGGGACTTCTTCGGCTACTGCCTCTCGCCCCTCGGCGAGGACTTCGACGAGTACGGCTACGTCACCCTCTCCGAGCTGCGCTCGATCCGCGGGCCGCTCGGCCTCGGGATCGAGCGCGACACGAGCCTCACCCCCGGGGAGCGAACCCTCGCGTCGTTCCTGCATCCCGCCCACCGTCGGCCGAGGCCACCGGCCTCACCGGCGTGAGCGTCGAGCCCCACCCACCTCTGTCCCCTCATTCCCCACCACCATGCGCAGCGTCAACAAGGTCATCCTCGTCGGCCACCTCGCCGCCGACCCGGAGACTACCCCCACGAAGAGCGGCCGACCGCGCGTCACCTTCCCGCTCGCCACGCACCGCGACCACACGTCGGAGGGCGTGAAGAAGGACGTCACCGACTACCACCGGGTCGTCGCCTGGGGGAAGCTCGGCGAAATCTGCACCACATGCCTCACGAAGGGCACCGGGCTGTACGTCGAGGGGCATCTCCTCAACCGCGCCTTCGAGGTCGACGGCGAGCGCCGCTACGTCACCGAGGTCCGGGCCGACGTGGTGAACGTGCTCACGTGGAAGAAGAAGGACGGCATCTCGAGCGTGAGCCTCGAGGCCCCCACGTCGGTGAAGGAGCCGACGACCCCCTGATCCACCCGGAGCGGGGTGCAGCCCGGTGCGCACCCCGCACCGCCTACCCCCCACTGCGATGCCATCCAACGACTTCCTCACCCCCGGCACGACGACGACCCTGACGGTGCTGTACGACAGGCCCCGCGAGGGCGAGACACGCTTCGGGCCGTACCGTGCCTACCGCGTCCGCACCGACGACGGGGCCGACCACACCTTCTTCCCGCCGCGCTCGCTCTACCCGGAGCTTGACCAGCTCAACCTCAGCCGCGGCTCCAGGATCGCCGTCACGACCAGCCAGCGCGTGAGCGAGGACGGCCGGGTGTTCCCCAGGTACGAGATCACCCCCGCCTCTCCTTCTGAACTAACCTCAGCGCCCGCTACCAGGCCGCAGGGCACGAACGGCATCCTCGCCTCGGTGGCGCTCAAGGCGGCGGTGTCGACCGGCTCGACGCTCTCGGAGCCCGAGGCAATCCTGGTGGTCGCGGAGCGCTACCTCGCGTGGCTCGTGGAGCACAGCTGAATCAGGTCGCCTCCCGCGCCCACGCCGGGACCACCGCCGCGAGGACGGTCGCGCCGCCGTCGGGGCCCTCGGCGACCGCTAGCATCGTGGCGACAGCGCGCTCGACGGCGAGCCGCACGTGCTCTGGCTGCACCTTGGCGTAGATCGCAGTCACGCCGCCGACGGGGGTGTGGCCGAGCGCGCCAGCGATCACCTCGAGCGGCACGCCGGCGGCCTGGGCGTAGCTCGCGAAGGTTCGCCGGAGGTCGTGCGGCGTGAGGTCCTTCAGCGCGGCGGCGTCGCGCAGGTCATTGAACAGCTCCCGCAGGTCGGTGAGGTGCTCGCCTCGGCGGCGCGACGGGAAGACCCAGAGGCTGCCCACTTGGCGCACGCGGTGCCGGGTGGCGAGGAGGTCCACGACCACCGGGGCGAGGGGGACGACCAGCGTCCGGCCTGCCTTCATCGCCTCCCCCGGGATCGTCCAGACCCGCTCGTTCAGGTCGACGTCCTGCCAGCGCATGGCGTAGACGGTGTGGCTGCGGGCCCCGGTGAAGAGCAGCAGGCGGCACCAGTCGCGCAGGTCGCCGGACTCCTGGGCGTCGAGCGCAGCCAGGAAGCGCTTGAGCTCGGCGGCGCTCAGGTGCCGCGCCCGCGGCTGCTCGCGGCTGCGCGGCGTCGTCCGGCTGACGGGGTTGGCCCCGGCGAGCCCGAGGCTCACCGCGTAGTTGAAGACGGCGCGCACCAGGGCGCGGACCCGGTTCGCCTGCACGGGCGAGCCGCCCGACGCGATGCGCTCGAGCAGCGCGGTGACCTCGGCGGCGGTGACGCCCGAGAGGCGTCGCCCGCCCCACGCCGCGAGGTACTTCTCCCAGCGGTTCACCTCGCGCCAGTTGACCTCGCCCCAGGTCTGCCCCTTGCGCTTGCTCGGGTGCGCCACCCACGCCGTCCACAGCTCCCCAAGCGTCAGTTCCGCGCGCTGGGCGCGGCGGTGCTCGGCGGGGTCCACGCCGCCCGTCTTCAGGGCCGTCTGCTGCTGGGCGAGCGCGCGCACATCGCCGATCCGCTCGAACTCCTCGAGCGCGCCGAGGCGCACGCGCTCGACCCGCCGGCCGACGCGGCGGACCCAGTAGAACACCTTGACCCCCGACGGCGAGACACGCAGGGCGAGGCCGGGCGTGGCGGGGTCCCAGTGGTCGAACCGCGCTGCGCGCGGCGCCAGCTTGCGCAGGGTCGTCAGGTCGAACGCTGGCCGTCGTGGCACGAGCACCTCCCGCGCCTGGCCGCTGGGTCAACGCCGGGGCAACACTTCTCTACACCGGTCGTCGAGAGCGATCAGGTGCACTCAAGAAAGTCTGTCCACAACAGCGGCATTTGTCAATACTTGCGAGGATAGAATCAGAACGAGTCAGAACGGCTCAGAACGGAACTGAGCGGTCTTGAAAACCGCTGAGGCTCACGCCTCCGTGGGTTCGAATCCCACTCCCTCCGCCAGCCCCCGTGACCCGCCGCGCTGCGAGGGGTCTCTCCGTCCCCGCTCTCCCGCCCCTCACCCCGCCAGCTGGCGGTAGACCAGCGGGAAGAGGGCGAAGAAGGCCATGGCGGGGGGCAGCATGGCGAGGGAGATCTGGTCCTCGACGGTGTGCGAGTGCAGCTCGTCGGCGGGGCCGAAGCCGACCGTCGGGATGCCGAACAGGCCGGCGGTGGCGCAGCCGGTGGAGGAGAAGGCGGAGCGGTGGAGGCGGGGCTCGCGACCCAGCACCTGGCGGGCAGCGAGCACCGCCGCCCGTGCCGCCGCGCTGTCCGCGGCCGTCTCCCAGGCCGGGAACACCTTCCGGGTCGGGTAGACCAGGCCCCGCCACGACGGCTGGGAGAACTCGAGCAGGCGGACGGTCGCGCCGGCAGCGCGGACCTCCGGCAGGGCCGCGATCTGGTCCAGTGCCTCCTCCGGCGTCTCGCCGATGGTCAGCCGGCGGTCGACGTGCAGGGTGCACTCGTCCGGCAGGGCGGTCAGGGACGGGGTCCGCGAGCGGATCTCGGTCACCGCCAGCGAGCCCGGGCCGAGCATCGGGTGGCTCGTGGTGAGGGCGCCGTGGAGCCGGGCCAGCGCGAGCACGACCGGCGCCATGGTGTAGACGGCGTTCACGCCCCGATCCGGCTGCGAGCCGTGGGCGGAGACGCCCGCGGCGGCGATCTCGATCTCCATCCGGCCGCGCTGCCCGCGACACACCCCGAGGTGGGAGGGCATGGCCACGACCACCGCTTCCGGCCGCAGGCCGCGCTCCCGGACCAGGTACTGCCAGGCGAGGCCGTCGCAGTCCTCGCCGTGGACGGTGGCCGTGACCCACAGGGTGAGGTCGGCGGGGAGGCCGAGACGGGCGGCCAGCGCCCCGCCGTGGACCACCGCGGCGAGGCCCCCCTTCTGGTCCGAGGCGCCGCGCCCGAACAGGGTCCCGTCCGCGACCACGCCGCGGAAGGGGTCGTGTCGCCACAGCGCCGGGTTGGTGATGCCGACCGTGTCGACGTGGGCGTCGAAGGCCAGCACCCGGGGCCCGCAGCCGAAGCGGCCGAGGACGTTGCCCATGTCGTCGACGACAACCTCCTCGAAGCCGAGCCGCTCCATCTCGCGCACGACCCGCTCGCACGCCAGGCGCTCGCCGCGGGCGGGGGATGGGATGCTCACCAGGTCGCGCAGCAGCTGGGTGCAGGCCGGGGTCGCGGCGGCTGCGAGGCTCCTCGCCGCGGTCTGCCGATCGGACGGTTCCATGCGCTCCCGAGCCATGCCGTTGGGTGCCCCCCGGTTCCACCGGAATCCTCACACACGGGCCGGGCGATGACAACCACCGCCCCGGGCGGCCAGCCTACGACCGCTCGCCGAAGATGGCGGTGCCGACCCGGACCAGGGTGGCGCCCTCGTCGACCGCGACCTCGAAGTCGTGGCTCATGCCCATCGACAGCTCGGGGAGCGGCCGGCCGAGCTGCTGCGCGAGGGTGTCGCGCAGCTGGCGCAGGGCCCGGAAGTGGGGCCGCGACGCCTCGGCGTCGGCCGCGAACGGCGGCACGGCCATGAGCCCGACCGGCTCCAGGTGCGGGCAGGCCGCGACCTGCTCGAGGAGGGCGCGGGCCAGCTCCGGGAGGACGCCGGACTTGCTCGGCTCCCGGCCGACGTTGACCTCCACCAGCAGCGGCAGCCGGCGCCCGGGCCACCCCTCGGCGAGGAGCCGTTCGAGCCGCTCCGCCAGCTCGAGGCGGTCGCAGGTGTGGAGCACGTCGAACAGCTCCAGGGCGGCGCGCGCCTTGTTGCGCTGCAGGGGCCCGATCAGGTGCCAGCGGGCGGCGGGGAGCGCCGGCTTCTTGGCCGCCGCCTCCTGCACCCGGTTTTCGCCCAGGTCGAGGACTCCGGCGGCGAGCGCCTCGGCGAGGCGTTCCGCCGGGT
Source organism: uncultured Thermoanaerobaculia bacterium (assembly GCA_964438135.1). Lineage (GTDB taxonomy): Bacteria > Acidobacteriota > Thermoanaerobaculia > Thermoanaerobaculales > Sulfomarinibacteraceae > CAYTJW01. The sequence goes on along the minus strand of CAYTJW010000002.1, from coordinate 3,614 downwards.
GGGTCTTGCCGACCGCGACCAGGGTGACCGCGGCGGGGTCGCGGCCGGCCCGCTCGGCCGCCGCCGCCAGCCGCCGCCGCACCTCCCGCACCCGCTCGGCCACGCTCGGCGCCACGCCCAGAGGCTCGTCACCCGGCATGTCCGTCTCGCCGTTGCCGCGGCGCCCGCTCGGGTGGGAGGGGGAGCTGACGGCTGACAGCTGACAGCTGAGCGCTGGCCGTGTCCACGGCTCGTCAGCTGTCCGGCCCGTCGTCGAGGGCGTCGAGCATGTAGAGGATGCGGTGGCAGTGCTCGCAGGCGATGATCTCCTGGCTCCGCCGCACCCGCTGCTGGAGGTGCGGGCGGAGGGAGAAGTGGCACAGCGAGCAGGAGCCGTCCGCCACCGCCGCCACCGCCACGCCGCGCTTGCTCTGCAGCAGGCGGAGGAAGCGGGCGCGGTGGGTGGGTTGGAGGCAGCCCTCCAGCTCCCTGGCCTTCAGCGCCGCCTCGTGCACGACCCGCTTCAGCGCGTTCTTGCGGGCCTCCCAGCCGGCGACCACGGTCCGCTGCGCCTCCTCCTCCTCCGGCCGCGCCTGCTTGCGGGTGGCGATCTCGGCGGAGAGCTGCTCGATGAGCTGCTCCAGCTCCCGTCGCCGGGCGGCGGCCTCGTCGCGGCCCTTGGTGGCGTAGTCGATCTCGGACAGCACGGCGACGAACTCGCGCTCGTTCGAGACGGTGCTCTTCTGGCGCTGGAAGTGCTCGAGCTCGAGCTGGCACTCGTTCTCCTTGCGCCGCACCTCGCGCAGCTCCTCGTGGTGCTGCAGGACCTGGCGCTCGAGCTCCTCCAGCTCCGCCTGGCGGCGGCGGTTGGCCTCCTGCAGCTCGAGGACCTCGGGCGGTGGGGAGCCGCGCTCCTTGATGGCCTCAGCGATCCGGTTGTAGATCTCCTGCAGGCGAACCATGATGACCAGGTCGTGACGTGCGCTTTCCACCTCGGCCCCTCTCCGGCTTCTGCCCCCCTGGGCCCACCAGGGATCGAACCTGGGACCTACCGGGTATGAGCCGGCGGCTCTGACCGCTGAGCTATGGGCCCGGCGGCATGGTACTCGCTCGCCGCCGGACGGGCAACCGCCGGGGTGGCTTCGCGGGCGGGGGCGGGAGCTGACAGCCGATCGCCGACCGCTGACCGCTGCCTAGGTCATGCCCTCGGAGAACGGCTTGAGGAGGTGGGCCCGGGTCGGGTGGCGGAGCTTGCGCAGTGCCTTGTACTCGATCTGGCGGATGCGCTCGCGGGTGACGTTGAAGGTCCGCCCGACCTCTTCCAGCGTGTGCTCGGTGCCGTCGCCGATGCCGAAGCGCAGCTTGAGCACCTGCTCCTCGCGCGGCGTCAGCGACTTGAGCACGGCCTCGGTGTGGTCCTTCAAGGTGCGCATGATGACCGCGTCGATCGGCGACACCGAGTTGGTGTCCTCGATGAAGTCGCCGAGGTGGGAGTCCTCCTCCTCGCCGATCGGCGTCTCGAGCGAGATGGGCTCCTGGGAGATCTTGTGGATCTTGCGGATCTTCGAGACCGGCATCTCCATCCGCTGGGCGATCTCCTCGACCGTGGGCTCGCGGCCGAGCTCCTGCACCAGCATGCGCGTGGTGCGGGTGAGCTTGTTGATGGTCTCGATCATGTGCACCGGGATGCGGATGGTCCGCGCCTGGTCGGCGATGGCGCGAGTGATCGCCTGCCGGATCCACCAGGTGGCGTAGGTCGAGAACTTGTAGCCGCGGCGGAACTCGAACTTGTCGACCGCCTTCATCAGGCCGATGTTGCCCTCCTGGATGAGGTCCAGGAACTGCAGGCCGCGGTTGGTGTACTTCTTGGCGATCGACACGACCAGGCGGAGGTTGGCGACGATCAGCTCCTGCTTGGCCTGGTCGGTCTCGCCCTCGCCGCGGCGGACCTCGGCCAGCAGCGCCCGGAGGTGGTCGTAGTCGATGGTGAAGCGCTCGGCGAGGCGTTCCAGCTCCTTCTCGTAGCGGGCGACGCGGGCGTTGTAGAACTGCCGCCGCTCGACGTTCCGCTCCTGCTGCAGCTTCTTGCGGTCGCGGAAGATGGTCTGGATGGGGATCGAGAACTGGCGCTCGACCTCGCCCAGGAACGTCAGCAGGCGGTTGCGGGTGGTGGTGGTGAAGTCGGCCCGACGCACCAGCACCGCGATGTCGGCGGTGTTGGCGTCGATCTTGTCCTGCAGCTCCTGGTGGCGCTTGCCGCTCCTCTTGCAGCGGCGCAGGCGCTTGCGCAGCTCCCTGGACTCGTCGTCGAGGGCGGCGATGGTGCGGAAGATCCCCAGCGCCTCGGTGACGCGCTCCTCGGCCTTGTCGTCGAGGTGGGCGGCGTGGCCCTGCAGCAGCTCGCGCATGCCGCGGCGCTCCCGCCGAGCCTGCTCGTTGGTGCGGAGGAACAGCTCCAGGAGCTGCGGCTCCTTGGACAGGGCGATGAAGACCCGCGCCTCGCCCGACTCGATGCGCTGGGCGATGTCGACCTCGCCGTCGCGGTCGAGCAGCTTGACCGTCCCCATCTCCCGCAGGTACATGCGCACCGGGTCGTTGGTCTTCTCGAGCTGCTCGGCGACCGGCCGGGCCTCCGGCTTGGGCGCCTCGGGCGCCGGCAGGCGCGCCTCGCTGGCCTGGGTCTCCGGCTCCTCGGGCTCGACCTCGGTCTCGGGCTCGTCCATCACGTCGATGTCGAGCTCGTTGAGGCGCATGTAGATGTCGTCGAGCTCCTCGGCGATGCCGGTGACCTCCTCCGGCAGGTTCTCGTACAGCTCCTCGTACATGATGAAGCCGCGTTCCTTGCCGGTCTGGATCAACTTGCTCAGCTCGGGGTACTTTTCCTCGATCAGCACGCTGCTCCTCCCAGAAGCCGCACGCCACCAGCCTTCGGCCAGATCAGGTGAGAGTGTCGAGCGCCGAGCCGCGTTCGGTTGGCGGCGGCGACCGCCCTGCCCGCGCCGAACGGACAACGCTCCCAGGCTGCTCGCCCCTTCCCCCCGGTCGCCCCACCTGGGGCTGTCGTCACCAGCTCCCTCGCTCGTGGTGCGCGGTCACGCCCAGCACCACCACGAGCGGCAGTTTCATCGCCACCGAAGGGAATATGGGCCGAGGTCCGCCCTTTGGCAAGCCCGGCCGCCGTCGTCGCGCCGCTCTCACCGCGGCCGACGGCCCTGGCGCAGGCGCGCCTTCTCGCCCAGCAGCCGCTCGAGCTCGGCGTGGTCGCCGCGTTGCTCGGCCGCGCGGATGGCCGGGCCGAGCCGCCGCGCCAGCTCCTCCTGCTGCCGTCGCTCCGCCTGCTCGACCTGCCGCTCGCAGGCCGCCTGGTCGAGCTCCGGCAGGTCGGCGGTGGCGAGCTCGGCGACCAGGGCGGCGGCGGCGGGGTCGTCGCAGCGGTCGAGGAGGGAGCGGACGAAGGCGGCCGGCGGGCCGGCGGCGTCGCCGAGGGAGGTGGCGGCCTCGAGCAGGCGGCGCACGCGCGGGTCGACGAGGAGCTCGGCCCGGATCCCCTCGAGCAGCCGCTGGCGCGCCGCTGGCGACCCCTCGAGGAGGATGCGGGCCAGGGCCTGCTCGCCGGCCGGGGCGGCGGCGTCGCC
>CAYTJW010000001.1:0-87416 GCA_964438135.1 uncultured Thermoanaerobaculia bacterium | reverse complement strand
ACCCAGCCTTGATCCGGGCGTTCACCGGCGCGTCGAAGTGGCCGGACGTGCTGGCTGTATCCACGGTGAGCGTGGTGATGCTCCCCTTCTCGTCGAGGAATTGGGCAGCGGCCAGGTCCAGGTCCGTGACGTAATTATCCGCTCCGGCGTTGGAAATCCCTCCGCTGTCGATGGCAGCGTTGGTCAGCGTCACGTCGTCAGCATCAGCAAGGGTGTCGATCCAGCCGTTTCCGAGATACTGACGGGAGGCGGCGGCATCGCCTTCGGCCCTGGCGAACGCCTCGGCGGCGATGTCGGCCCGCAGGGAGGAAAGTTCGGCCTCGACGCCAGGAAGCGCGGCCTCGACGGCGGCCTGAGCGGCTTCGGCTGCGACCTGGGCGGATTCGGCTGCGGCAGCAGCGGCAGCGGCGGCGGCGGCATCAGCCTCAAGCTGCGGTTCGATGACTTCGAGATCGTCGATCCTCTGCCCGAGAGTCGCGACGGTTTCGGGCGACAGGTTGTCGATCATGAGGATGTCGCCGTTCTCGTCGAACCCGAACATCTTGCTTGCGCGGATCGCCTTCGGCGGAAGCTCAACATCAAAATCGTCGCCGTCCTGGAGAGGGAAGCGGATCGAGTTGTTGTTGCGCAGCGAAAGCTCCTGCATCATGCGAGTCAACATGTCGAGCGCCCGCTCGTGCGCAGCGGAGGGGAACGCCGTTCCGGTGTACGCGGTTTCCTGGCTCAGCGAAGTCTCGCTCGTAAACATAAGGGCAGTGAGGGCGGACGGGGCGGAAACGAACGTGACGGTGCAGCCAGAAGCCACACCGACGCCGCTGACATTGTAGTCCGTTCCACGGACAAGAAGCGTTTGCTCCCTGTACGTTTCGCTGCTCGGGTCGTTGTCGATGGAGTAGACGACCAGGGCGTCCTCGGAGAAGATCTTGAACCCGACGGCGAACTCCGTCGCGATCCCGTTCCCGAGCGCCAACGCCAGGGGGAGAGTGCTGGAAAGCGTCATCTATTCCTCCGAGTGGACTATCGGGCTGCGCCCGACATTCTTCGCGTTGAACCGCTCACGACGCGCCACGACTCCGGGCTGCAAGTATTCCTCGACGTTATCGATAATCGCCTTCTGGAAGGCAAGCTGAGTGTACCAGATGTTTTGTCCGGGCGTGTTCTGCCACGCGAGCCTGAACGCCTTGCGCGCCCAATCCTCGTCGCCTGTGAGCCCGGCGTAGAGGACGGACAGGGCGTCAACGCCCGTGCTGACCGCCGGCCCTCCTGCGGTGGAGATGGCCGACAAGATCCAGGGCCGGTTGTTGGGCGTGTCCATGAGCCCCGTCAGCACGTCGCCATAGACGCCCAGGAACCCGGCCTTGCGGAACGCGCCGACCGCGCTGCCCCAGGCATGCTTCCCGGTCACGTCGCGTGGGTAGTACCCCTGTGAAACGTCCGTGAGCCACTGGCTTGCGTAGCCCAGGACCATGCAGGTGGCGCACCACTTCGCCATGTCCATGCGGAACGCGCCGTTGTCGGGTCCGCCCATCAGGCCGGGGATCACGAGCCTGTCGGCCACGCCCACGGGGAAGCTGCGGAACATGGACAGGAACCGGAACAGTTCGCCCGGGAGCGTCCCGGGCCTCGTGCCACGGAGCAGCAGGTATCGGGTCCTGGAGTCCTGCTCGATCACGCCGGTTCTGACCTCGTCGGCCAGGAAGGCGTGAAGGTCGCGCTCCACGTCGCGGCGGAACGCCTCTATGTCGCCGCTCCAGCGGGCCTTCATCTCCCGGCCCTGGTTGCGGAGAAACTCAGGCGCGTCTTCGGGGATCTCGCGGAGCCCGTCGATGATCCTGCGCATCTCCGAAGGCGGCACGTTGCGCAGCAGTTCCGGCGTGACGTAGTTCCTGCGGTCGGGAGCCTCGAACGCCGAGCGCCTGATCATCTCCCACTTGGCCGCTCCGATGTTGTGCATCTGGAGCGAATACTGCATCCGTGCCGGAAGATCGTCGAACCCGAGATGAACGTGATCTCCGAGCCAGTTCTGGTTCATGCGAGAGCACATGCCGCGCATCATGTCGGTCCAGGAGGCGAGGGAGTTCACACGAAAGAACATGGCAAGGGCCTTGGCCGTCTTCCCGGGTTCATCGGCAGAGAACCGAGCGTGCATTTCTCCGGTGAGACTCTCGAAGGCGGTGACGAAGTAGGGGTACATGTCGGACACGTTGCCCATCGGGCCGGACTTGACGCCGACCCTGGACAGCGCCTCGCGCATGAAGCCGTTGCGAACCTCGCCATGGAGCGTGAACTGGTGGAACATCTCGCGCATGGCCCCTGTCCAGGACTGCCCCTTGAACATCATGCTCAAAAGCACGTTGCCGGGGTCGGCCACGGAAGACAGGACGGCGCGGCCGAGAGAGGCCATGGACTTTACTGCGCGCAGCATAGCCATGCGCGACGCGATGGTCTGGTTGACCGGGTGGAAAGTCTCGCCGCTGGCCTCGGCCAGGGCCATGCTGATGCCGCCGTCCTCCGGGTTCAGGGCTTGCTTGATGGTGGTCCCGATCAGCCGCCTCCCGTTGTTCACGTCGAGCGCTGAGAGCTTTGCCATCGCATCGGCGGCCTCGCGGATGCCGAGGTTGAGTTCGCCGGTTTCCAGCTTGCGCATGAGCCGCGACTTGATGAACATGAGCCCGCGCTCAGGCAGCGGGCCGAGGACGGAAAACAGCGCAGCCATGCGGGAGCGGTTCATCACCGTGTAGAGCATCTGAGACATGATGTCCGCGTTGCGCCCGAACTTCGAGTGGTAGTCGGCCCATGCGTCGCCGTCGCGAAAGAACAGGTCTTTCGAGAGTTCGAAGTGCTGCGCCAGCTTGTCGGTCACGGCGAAGCCCTCGGTGAGCCCGTCGATCTTGTCGATGTGCTTTTGCACACCGCGCTCGGTCATGGCCCGCCAGTACCCTTCGAGGAACTTCATGCGGGCAGCGTCCGTCGCGCCAGGGCCGCGCAGCCCGGGGACATCGGCATTTGGGAACGCCTTGTCCCAATCCAGGTTGCGCATGAGCGATTCGATCCAGGCGTCCTTGTTCGAGGCGATCATCCTGTCGAGATCCGTCGCGGAAGGGACGTGCCCTTTGAGGTAGCGGATGGAGAGGCCCTGATCGTTCATCACGATTCTGGACGCATCCATGATGTTGCGCAACGTCTGAGCGCAGTGGATGACGGCGGACTGCTTCGGGTCGAGAGAATCGAGGTCGTCGCGATACAGCGCCTTGACCACTTCGCGGTTGAACTCCGACCACTTCGCCTTCCCTTCCGGGAGAATCGAGTTCATGATCGCACGGACTTCGGGGTGGTCGTTCATGAACTTCGTGAGCGGAGCCATCAGCGCGTTCGTGAACCCGGCCTGTCTGGAGGCAGCGACGCGCAGGAGTTCATTGTTGAGCGCGGCGATCAGGTTCGGCTTGCGGCCACTCTGGACTTGCGAGATGACCGTGCCGATGACCCTGGCCTCAGTGTCCTTCGAGAACTCGAAAGTCTTGACCTGCTTGTACACGGCGTCGAGCCGGTTATTCTTGAACCTGTCCCCGATCGCAGCGTAGAGCGCATCCCGGTTCGTCTTGGACAGGAGGGTCAGAACTTCGTTCGTTGTCGCGCTGCCGAGTTCTATGCCAAGGTCCTTCGCCGTTTCGGCGGCATGGTCATTGACATAGTCCACGAGAAGCGCGGCCTCTCGCGGACTGATACCAAGGGCTTCCGAAAGCCTTTCGATGCAGGGCATCAGCAGATCTCCCCGATTTTGGAAATGTTCTCACCACCCTGCCGCGCAACATCGAAGAACGCCCTGGCCCGCGACAGCGCCATGAAGTCCATGGGTGGAGTATCCTCTTTCCCGTAGAGCGGGTCAATGCCCTGCTCCATGTAGTCCAGGTACTCCTGCACCGCCTTGACGCGCTCGACCTCGGCCCGCTCAGCGGCGTGAGGAGCGCCGGCTTTCTTCACCGCAGCTTCCGCCTTGGACTTGGCCGCGTTGAAGTCCTCGGCGCGATTCGCAAGCCTGTTCACCATCAGCCCGCTTTCCGTCTTGACAGTCTCGATCCCGACGCGAGGCGCAGAGGTTTTCCCGCGCTGCGCCATTTCCCTGGACACAGCGTCAACCCCGGATCTCGCCTTGATCAGCATCGCAGCCAGACGGCCCTTCTCGACGTTGTCCGTCGCAGCGGAGAGTTTTTCCTGAATGCGGAGTTCCTCGCGCTCCCAATGCTCGGCGATCCTGGAAAGAGTTTCGGCGTCGAACATGGACAGGTGGTTCTGCTTGTAGCCCTTGTCGATCCAGAAGTGGCTTTCGCCGCCGCCTTCGATGAACTCGTAGTCGCGAAACGTGTTCTGTTCGTCGAACGCGGCCAGCATCCCGAGATCGTCCCTTCTCGCTTCGCTGGCCCTGCCGGCTGCGAGTTCGAGAAGATCCCTGTCCCCTTCCTTCTTGAGCCGGTCGGCGCGCTTGATGTTGCCCTCGTCGATCCGCTTCTCCTCAAAGGCCCTGCGCCCGAGGTATGAGAGCGTGTCGAGGTCGCGCTCATTGTAGATCGCAACGCCTTCGGACGTGGGGCCAGCCATGATCTCGATCCGTTTCCGCTCAGCCACGGCGTTGAGCGCACGGATCACGTCGCGCTCCATCGCGGTCCTCGCGGCGTTGACTATCACGTCACGCGACCCGTTGAACTCGCGGGCCGAATCACTGGCGAGGACATGCTCATACGCGGCCTCGTATTCCTTGAGCGCGGCATCCCTGATCGCGAAGACTTTTTTCGCAAGCTCAGGGTTAGCTTGCATCTCGGCTTCCAGCGCCTTCATGCTTTCGAGTTCGGTCTTGGTGAGGCGGCCGGCGAACCCAAGCTCCTCGATTTCCGTGTGAGCCAGGAAGGCCCTTGCCGCTTCGGCGGGGACCCAGGCGTCGGAGTGCGCAGCGACAACGTCGGAGATGACCTTCGAGTGGGCCTTGCGAACGGCGGCGTAGGCACCGGCGATGCGGTCTTCTGAAAGCGAGATGTCCGCGTCGGCCTCGTACTTTTTGGCCTCGGAGATGACGGCGTCAACGGCATCGGCCGCATCCTTCCCGGCGAATTTCCGCACGACGCCGAGAAGCTCATTGCGGCTTGCGGATGAGAAGTCCGACGCGAACTTCTCCCAGGCAGAGCGCCACGCTCCGGTCACGAGTTCGCCGTTGACATCCTTCCATGTGTCCCACAACTTGAGCGGATCGGACGGCAAAAGGCCACGGCCATAGAGGTCGCGGATCACGTCCTTGGTCATCTCGTAGGTGTGAAGAATGCCAAGTCCGCGCTCATTCGCCGCATCGACAAGGTCGCGGTGAACAAGCATCACGGAGCCTTCGCGTTCAGCCAGGACGTACCCCTGGTACTTGCCGACCTTCGCCTGGAAGTCCTTGACGTAGTAGGCGGCATCGCGGTTGAAGATGGCAGACTTGAGCATGGCGGCGAGTCCGTTTCTCGTGAGCCCGCCACGGTGCAGATCGGCAGCAAGCCTCGCACGGGTGCGGTCAGGGTTCATCGCGGTCACGGCATCGTAGGACCCGGGCTTGCGTCCCGGCACGTCGAAGACCATGTTGCCCTGCTTGTTGACCTTCACACTGGCAAGCGCCCAGGTCCCGTCCTTCGTCTTGACGAGCCGGACATCCTCGGGGAGCCGGTCGAGAACGTCCTGCGCCAGAGAATAAGCCTCGGCCGCCTTCGGGGTGTCGGAGTCGCGCACGGCCATGGCGATCTGCTTGATGATGCCGATCGTGTCCACTGCGCTCTTGCCCATCGCCTTCGCGGCTTTCTCCGTCGCGAGAAGCTCGGACTGCATCAGCTTGACGGCCTCGGCCTTCATGGTGGGATCGACCGTCGGCTCGGCGGCGACGACCTTGGGGCCGAGGTTTTCGTCAACGATCGCATGAGCCGCTTCCCGCAGTTCTTCCGGGACAACGGCGTCCACGACCTGTTTCGCGACGGGGTGCGCCACGCTGGCGGACTGGATCTCGGGGGCCTTGGCCTCGGGGATGATGGGCTCGGCGCGGCCGGCCCTCCGGGCTTCGGAGGCGAGTTCTTCAACCCGGCCCTGGAGATCCTTGAGGGCGCTCATGATCTCGCGGAAGTCCTGCTTCGCGGGACGGTCCCCCTTGCTGACCATGGCCTCGATCTCGGCCAGCCTGGACATGACGGCGTCGTGGCGGTCCAGGCTCTCCTGCGCCTTGCGGGCAACAGCCTGGGCCAGCCCGGTCAGACCTTCCTCGGCCTTGTCGATGCGCCCGGACACGTCGGACAGGGCGACGTCAGCGGCCCGCTTTTCCACGCGCCCCATGGCTTCCTCGACGTTTTTCCGCACGATGGCGTCGGCATGGGTGATCCGGTCCCCCTGTTTCTCGCCAGCGCCAAACAGGCTCTTGACCCTGCCAAAGAGGCCCTGTGCCGTCTGTCGCGTCGTTTCGGGGATGATCCCGACACTCGGGTCGCCGGGCTCCCTTAGAATGCGTCTGACGGCCTCCTGCGCCTCGGGAGATCCGCCGGCCACATCGACCATCTCGCGCTCGACTCCGGCGGACATCTCCTGGCCGACACGGGTGGAGAGGTCTGCGGCCTGGGCCATGGCGGCATTGCCGCCAAGATCCACGTCGAACACGTCCTTTTCGTGGAGTTGGGCCATGGCGTCCAGGAGCGACTGCGTCGCCTTGGCCGCTTGCTCGGCCCTGACCCCGTGGTGGTAGTGGAACGCGCCACGGACGCCGCCGATCGTGCCACCGAGGGCGGCGGCGGCGGCGAAGTCCTGCATTGCCTCGGCCATGCCGTACTCGTCACCCTCACGGCGCATCACGTCGCTCAGCACGGGGGCAATGACCGCGGCCTGGGCGACGTTTTCGGCAGCGCCGAAGGCTCCGGCCCGCGCAGCCATGCCGAGCCCCGTCTTGGCCCCGCGCACCCAGGCCCCCATCTCTCCGACGATGGGCACGAAGTTAAGGGGGTCCATGGCCCCGGCGACAAACTGACCCGACATGGCCAGGGCGATCTGGCCCGGTCCGGTGTACTGACCGAGCATGATGTCGCGCACCCTGCGCGCATCGTGCATCTCCGCGTTGACCTGGGCCGAGGCCCTGTTCAAGTCAGGGGACCAGACCATGCCCTGCCGGAAGTACGGCCCCTGTTTCCACTCGGCCTCGGAAAGCGGAGCGTATGCCGCCTCGGCCCCGAGATGGGCCTTGATGGTCGCCTCGCGGAACCCGCGTTCGATGACGTGCGGAGTCCCGTAGTCAAGGCCAGCGGAGAAGTTGCGCTTGAAATAGTCGAGTGCCCCGACGCCACCGTTGTTGTAGAAGTGGGCGAGGCTTTCTTCCGGCGTTGATGCGTTGAACAACGGCTGCATGGCTACTCCGGCTTGACCGTGAACGCACGGGTCAGCATGTCGAGGGGACGCTCGGCTGCGAACTCATAGTACCAACGCTGCAACTCCTGGAGATACTCGGCCGAGTCGCGCAACTGGCCGTATGCCGAGGCAAGCCACGGCATCTCGCGCTCGATCTTGTCGGGGAGCGAGGCGAAGAAATCCTCGTTCAGATGGACATCCGCGAACTGCCCCTTCATGTACCCGGCGAACTCCTGCGCCATGGAAGCGACCGCGCTTGGGACCGTCTTCTCGTGCGTCTTGGGCTCGACAAGGTGCTTCGCCAGATCGCCATCCGAGAAGGTTGCGATGTAGCTGCGATCACCGTCCAGGCGTTGCAGGGCGAACATCTCTCCGTCGCTCACGAGCCGCGTGTTCGCCACGTTCCGCCCGATCTCGATACCGGCCCGCTCCTGCAAGAGCGTTTGCAAAGCCTTGTCCGAGAGGGGCGGCTGGCGCACACCGTTCATCGTCATCACGAACGTGCCGTCAGGCCCCTTTTCGATCTGGCTCACGCCGATCGTCTTGAGCCAGCCGGCATCCTCTGCGGAGACACCGTGCTTCGACGCCTTCACGCCGGCCACGAACGCTCCATAGGCTTCCTCGTTCACCGGGAAGCCGGAAACATTGGCGACGAACTTTCTCCAATTCTGCCACGGACGCAAAGCGTCAAGCATCCCCTCGGTCGTCTGGCTCCCGGCCTTCAAGACCACGTCGATCTTCGACCCGGACCAGAGTTGCGGCGAGTCCTGATACGCCGTGTACTGTCCGCTGACGGCTTCGAGGATTTCATCACGGCGATCCTTCGGCAGAAGCAGGAGCGAGGCCGCGAGGTCCCTCGCCACTCCGGCAGCGTGGATGTCGCCCTGGCCCGACAGTTCGAGCATCTTCCCGATGACGGGATGCTTCTCAAGCTGACGCGCCTTGTCGCTGATCATGATCTCAGCGTCGTCTTTCTTCTCAAGGTGGAACCGCTCCTGGATAATGCGCGTCCCGTCGTTGCCGGACCTCAGCGCGAGGAACGTGCCAAGGAAGTCGTTGTACCCACCGTTGAGCGCGCCGGAAAGACCGGCGAAGACCGGCGGTACTTTGAGTTCCCTGAGCGCCTGTTTGCGCAGTTCGCCGTCGCCGCCGAACCGCTGCAAGACTGTGTTCAGGTTCTCGGCGGCGCGTCGCGGATCGAGCGGCATCTTGTCTTCGCCGCCCTGGAGCGCCATGCCGATGTTGGCCCGCTCCGATCTGGAGAACAGCCTCGGCATGTACGTCGGGTCAGAGGCGTACTCGCGCTGCAAGTCCATGTTGCGGCGGGCGACGATGTCTCCGTGCATTCCGCCGAGGACCTCGACACGAATCTTATCGGCGGAAGCCGGGTCGCCGCCGGACAAGTCGTTGATGACGGACTCCCTGGCCTCGTCACCGAAGACTCCGGCGGGGTCATCCTGGAACGCCTTGACGCGCTGAGCCGCCATGGACCGCATGACGGCATCGACGCGCATCTGGACTATGGCATCCGTTGTTTCGTTCACTTGCCTTCCTCCATCAGAAAGTCAGGACCGAGAATGCTCTTATCCTGCGACAGCGAAGGCTTGGACATTCCCTGCGCAGCGAGGCGCAGCATGAGGGCGCTCACGAAGGAAATCTCCTCCTCGTCTTTTTTCAGCGAGGCATCAGCGGCATCGACCATGCCCTTCTTTTTGTATCCTTCCGAGCGCATCCGCGCAGCGTCACGGGCTGCTGACACGCGATCCTGCAAAGCCTTGAACTGCGCTTGGTCGCGCAAGCCTTTTTGGACCTCATACGGATTGCCACCGAGGAACTGTTTGATCTCGGATATGTTCTGCGAAAACGTCGCACCGCCGGCTGCGATCATGTCGCTCCCTTCAAGCCGGTTGTCGAAGTCGCGCTGTTTCTTGAGCGCGTTGTTCGCGTACTCGTTCTGCTTCTTCGCGGCTGCAAGCACGTCATCGTCAACCATCCCGCGATACCGCTCGACAACGGAGTTCGCAGCGTCCATGGAGCCGGTCTTGTAGCCTTCGGCCTGGGCAAGATCGAGTTCGGTGCCGAACGCGGAAGACGCCGCCTCGCGGCGGGCCTTGTCGAGCGACACCGCGATCAGTGCGGGGCTGGCCCCGGCTCGGACAAGCAGGCCGCCAAGCTCCTGCGCCGACATGAACTCGGACCCGCCGCCTTCCGCGAACACGAGCGAAGGGTTTTTCTTCGCTGCCAGCTTGACCCGGTCCAGGGCGGCGCGGAAGTCCTGCTCAGCGACCTTCACACCCTCCTCGTTCTGCTGGCCGAGGGCGTCGGAGATGTCGCGAATCTGAGACTCGCCGATGCGGAGCTTCACCGCTTCTGCGACCTTCGGATCGTTGAACTGCGTCAGGCGCTCGTCGAAGCGCGTCGAGAACTCGCTCCACTTCTTTGAGATCTTCTCGTGAAGCCCGTCCGCATTCGTGCCCTGCGACGCCTTGATCTCATTCCTGATCTCCGATGAGAACTGCGAGATCTCGGACTCTATTCCGGCGCGTATCCGAAAGTCTTCGAGGTCGTTCTTCTTGTCGTAATACTCGGAGCTTGCCGCCTGGATCTCGCGCATGGAGCCGCGCACACGAGCGCCAAGCCGCTCGGCCTCGCGGCCGGCGTCGTAGTTGGAAACAGCGTGAAAGAGGTTCGTGAACCCCTGCGCAGCCGGGATGACGCTGGCGTCCTTGAAATCCTCGCGCCCTCCCTCAAGCATCTTTGCGCCCTGAGAGAGATCGATCGCGCCCTTCTTGCTCATGGTTGCCCCCAAAACTTCTTGTCGTCAGCGTCCCAATTCGCGTAAGCCTTCGCGCCGGCTCCTGCGGCGTCGGAGAGCCCGCCGAAGATGCCGCCCCAGGACTGCGCCGAAGCCTGGGCGTAGGCCGAAGACTGCGTCGCGTTGGCCGTCGCGGTTCCGAGTTGCTCCGTGACCTTGGCGTCGGACAATGCGACGTTCGCTTCGTCGAGCTTGCGCGAGATCCGGTTCTTCCACTCCCACCCGAGCGTCGCTTCGCCGAGCGCGTCGTGACTCTTTTCGAGATCCAGGACATCCTGGATGGTGGTCCCGTTGATCTCGAATCCCGAGCCGGCTGCGGCCACAAGACGCTCACCCTGCGCGATCTTGTTCCTGCGCTGGAGTTCCCGCTTCTCGATCGAAGCCTTGACCTCCATCGCCCTCTTGTCGAGCATTGACTTGTCGGCATTCGACCGGAGAATGGCCGCTTGCTGCTGCGCCTGAGCGCGTTGCAGGTTCGCCAAGTTGCGGCCCTGCGCTGCCGTAGCCGCGCTTGCCATATAGCCAGAGCCGATGGAAGCCAGGGCGGAAACGCCACCGGCAATCAGCAACGCTGTTCCTTCACCCATCAGCTTCCCTCCTCCCATTCATAGACGAACCCGAGGACGTTACAGGCAGTCGGGCCGCTGTGGATCATGTAGAGCGACGACTCTGGCGAGTACGTCGATTGGACATAGACCTCGAAGTCACCGCTGTACGGAGGAAGCGGACCATCCATCGGGTCCGGCCCCTTTCTGAAATCGAGCGGCTCCCACTTCGACGGGTCGCTGTAGCTATCCGAAGTCACGCACCACATGTTGCCGCCGGTATTGTACAGCCTTGCGAAGACGTTCGTGATCCTGAGATTCATGCCCTGCACCGTGCCATACGGGAGCTTCTGCTCGATGTTCTGCGTCTGGAGTTCCGACGTGACCTTCAACCCGGCGATGATTTTGCTGGCAGTGATGGAGCCGGACGCATCGACGAGCGGGGCAGTCCCGGACGCAGACACGGTCTGGCTGTTGATCCAAACACCGTCGGCGTAGATGTCGATTTTCTCGCCGATCAAGTGGTCAAGGCCGGTGATCGTGCTGATCGGAGTCCCGCTGTAGTTGAGCGCGCAAGCGAGGTATCTCCAATCGGACACGTCGCGGTACTCGCGTTCCTGCATCTCGACGAATCGTCTGGTCGCACCGTTGATGGTTCTGTTCGTGCAAAGCCAAAGCTGATCAAACCCGTCGTCGTCGGGGAGTGTCTCGATCGACTCAGTGATGGCCCCGCCGAAGTCGTGCCGATGCCAAGCTGCGACCTTCTCGTTTTTCAGATACGTCATCGCACACACGGTCCCGTCAGACCGCAGAACAAAAAGCTGGCCGAACGGCTGCTGCTGCCAGCACATCACCACGATGCCTTCTTCGCGGAACAGATGCTCAGCGTAGATAGTCAACTGGTCCGACCTGTACGAATCGTTCTCCAGGTCGTAGGACATGCCACGGATGTTCTTCATCGACCGCTCGGCGTAGAGGACCACCGTGTCAACATAGATCGCGTCCAGGACAGAGGACCCGAAGGCCGCTTCGGGGAACGCACGGATCTTGGTGGGGGCAAGCGAACCGCCGGTTTCAGTGGACATGATTCTCCATACGGAAGAATCAGTGCCTATCCACAGATCCTTGCGCGAAGCGCCCCACATGGTCCCCTCGACTTCCGATCCGCCGACAAGCTGCAAGAACATCGCGCTCGAATCGTCTTCGGGGTTCGATGCGTCGAACTTGTAGAAGTCGTCCGTGTTGCTGAACCACATACCGTTCGGGTGTTCCGAGTTCCCGAACAGGATGTGGCGCTTCTCGAAGATATGACCCGCCCTCGGATAGCCGTTCGCAGGATCGTCGAAAGCCCGCCACGCCCAATCGTAGGAGGCGACGGGGTGATCAGGCTTCACACGCCGGAAGTCCATCCTCGACAGCGTAAGCGTCTTGCCGGCGGCTCCGCTGTACGAGATGGTGATGGTGGCCTCGACCGTGTCAGGGTCAGAGGGGTAGCTGTTCGTGTCTGCGTCGTAGTCCATCTGGCCGTGGACATACTCGCCCATGTCCAGGTTGAACGCGATCACGCCGTCCCCGATCTCGATGTAGTCGATGTTCGTCACCGTTTCGGTGTAGTCTGCCTCGGTCATTACCGCTCCGGTCGCGGTGTTGTAGTCCTGGGTCACGATCTTGACGTTGACCTTGTTGGACGCACTCACGTCGCCGGAGATGTCCATGACGCAGAGATACTTTTCTTCGTACCTCAAGTCGAACTTTTTGCTCACCGAGAACGCTGCCGTTCCAACGACGGAGTCGCTCGTGTTCGTCGATGGCGTGCCGGAGTTTACACGCCACTGCGGGAAGATCTCAATCCCTGAGCCGTCAGTCGTCGCCGTAACCGGAGCCCCGCCGGATGTAGCGGAAAGCTGGAACGTGTCTGTAGTCACGTTGACGACATAGTAGTAGTTCCCGCTCGTAAAACCGGTAGGCGCGGCGACGGCTATGAGCTTGACCTTGTCTCCGTTGGCAAGACCGTGCGCCGTTGCCGTGAAAATGTCAGTCCCATTCGCGAAGGTCGCGCTCATGGACGCTTCGGAGAAGAAGTCTTTGCCGTAAGCCTTCTCGAATTGCCCGTCGCTGATCTCCTCGCGGACAATCGCCGTTGCGGTCTTGGCGTCTGAAACGGCTGTGATCTCGACTTCGCCGTCCAGGATGCGCATCTTTCTTCCGATCTGCTCCGCTGCGAAGATGTCGTCGCGGGCCGAAAGCGTGACCTGACCGCTACGGCCAGAGAACACGATGTAGGAGTCCTCGAACTGGTTCGGTTCACCATGCGGGCCGAACGCGAACAGGACGGAGTTGATCTCCCAATCCGCGTGGCCGTTCCGCACGATGCGCTTCGGGTAGTGCCCGACGTGGTAAACGAACATCACGTCGCGGTACTGCCGGACGCGAATGGACGCGATGTCAGCCTCGGTGTAGTCGGTTTCGATTTCGTATGGGACGCCGGCCGAAGTGATGATGCCGTCGTCTGCGAAAAACCTGAGATACCCTCCGACCTCCGTTGCGCCGTCCATTCTCCCGCCCTCAAAGCACAGGATGTACCGACTCTGGCTGGAAACCATGAACCGCACAAGTCTTGGAACGCGGGTTTCGTCGCGGAGTTCATAGATGAACCGTGTGCCGGGGTCTTTCGACACGCCGCCATACGGCTTGACTGTGAAGTTCTTGATCTGGCGCGCAGAGTTGAAATACTTCTCAAGGTCCATGCGACCGTTGAGAAGCGGAGTGAACTCGCCAGCGGTGAAGTTCGTCCACGGAGTTCTGTACGGCATGGCTAACTCTCGTCCGCCCACTGCGTCGGGTAGATCAGCGGCTCAGACCACCCGAGCCGCGCAAAGGCGTAGTCGTCTATGCCGGCCGCTCGCTCGAGTTCGCCGCCGATCCTGTCCGCATCGCAGGCTTCTTCGAGCTTGGACACGGAAAGCGCCTCGACAGCCGGTAGCTTCTTATCGCCAATGCCGATCGTAATCGCCGCATTCATCGCGAGGCGCGCAGCGATGGCCGAGATAAGGCTCTGCGGCATTTCGCTGTACGGGATTTCAGCGACGTAGATCAGATTGATGGCGTTGGTATTGGCGAGGATCTTGCGGCCCTCGTATGCATAATCCTTGTTCGGGAGCCTCACGCCGTTGACGAACCATGGCTTCACACACTGCGGAGGCATGGCGAACGAGTAGGCCCAGCCGAACGGCACAGGGGTCGCGGAAGGGGAGATCTGCACGCGGCGCAGACACGGGGACCACGGGAAGGCTTCAAGGATCTCCCGCTTCGAGATCGGCAGAAGCCGGCGCAACGCGATGCTGCGCTTGTTCGCGTCGTTGAGGACCATCAGCGTGTCGGCCCCCACCATCATCAGGGCGAGGTTCGCAACGTCGATGTCTGTGGCGATGGCGTATTCTTCGGACATGTGGCCTCCAAGTAAGAGGGGGCGGGGCAAAAACGCCCTCGCCCCCTCTGTAGCTCAATCAACGCGAATGCGCTAGTCCTGGGCTTCGATGTACTCCAGGACCAGGATGATCGTGCCCGTGGCGGCGGCACCGCCGGAGGTCAGGATCATGTCGGTCTCGTTGGCCAGCCCGCTCTCGACCTCGGCGATCTTCGGCGTCAGAGGGGTGTTGAGGTTGGCCGTGTTGCAGGTCGTGGCCGCGAGGAAGCGGTCGGCCGTGGTCCCGTCGCCCAGGGCCAGGGTCACGCCCGAGCCGAGCGCGTCGGTGACGAGCTTGCCGGAGAGCAGCCGGGCACCCTTGGGCAGCTTGTCCATGTACAGGAGACTGCCGGAAGCCATGGCAGCGGCCTCGTATTTGCTGACGCGGATGCGCTTCTTCCCGCCCCGGGTCGGCCCCTCCATGGGAACCGACGGCTTGGTGGTCAGCGCGGTCATCTCGTTGGAGTAGAAGTTCGCCATTGTGCCCTACCTCCTTGTTATTCCGTGCACTGGATCTCGGCCACTTCCGTTTCGGCGGTGCGCACAGCGCCGACGGTGCAGGAGGTCCAGACCTGGGTGATGTAGTTCTTGTCGGGCCGAGGATCGGCGCGGCTCTGGAACTTCTCCGGCTCGATCAGGGCGATGCCGGAGCCCTTCTTGAAGGCGAGGCACGAACGGGTCGTGCTGGACTTCGGCAGGAGGTTGGTCCAGACGAAGTCGAAGCCCAGGAAGGAGTTGACCTCGCCGTGGACCAGGGCCTTCACGGAGTTGTAGTCGCTCGACGTGACCTCGGTGGTCCCGAGCAGGTTGTCCCGCTGCGTCGGAGTGCCGACGAAGACCCAGGCACCGTCCTCCTCCTCGTTCAGACCCAGGAGCTTGCGCAGAGCGCGGAGCTTGGCGACCGTGAGGCCCGTGCTGCCGTGGACGATGATCTGGTCGGTCTGACTGGCCCAGGTCACGGTGTTGCTGCGTTCCTTGCCGACGGTCACGTTGGCGAAGGCGGCGGCGATGGCGACGCGGTCCATGAGGCGGGCGAAGCCCTTGCTGGCCTCCTGGACGATCTTGCCGGCCGGGTCGTAGAGCATCTGGAGCTTGTCCTGGGAGTCGATCAGCGTCGCCCAATCGTAAGCCTGGGCGACGTACCAGCGGACGTAGTAGTCCACGTTCTGGAGCCGGGTGTCGGCGTAGCGCCCCTCGCGCTGCACCGGCTCGACCTTGCCGATGGTGTCGATGGAGCCGGCCTCGCCGCGCAGCGTGTACGAGTGGTCCAGGTACCCGTACAGCTTGCTCACCTTCTGCTGCGCCATGGCGCGGACATTGTCCGCGAACTGGAGCACCTTGTGGTTGTCGATGGTGATGATTTCCGCCATTGCCTACGTCCTCCTTCTCATTTTTTGGGTTTGACGATCGAGGGCGCAGGTTCTTCCCTTGCCGCTTCGTCGCGCCCGAACAGCACGAACTTCGCCAACTTGTCTGCCTTCTCGCACGGCGCGCAACGGTCTACTTCGGCACCGTTCTGCATCACCATGTTGAGGCACAGTAGGCGAACGAGAACGACGTTGTCCAGGTTCGACGCATCAGTTGTTATGTTCGTTGCCATCAGTTGTTTCCCATGCGGTTCGGAGTTACAAGCAGGTACAACTTGTCGATCTCCTCCAGGGCAGCCTTGTGCGCCGGATCGCTCTTGTTCCAGTAGGCGTGGTTCTTGTTCTGCATGACTGCGGCGATCTTCGCTTCGGCCTCGGCGACGGTCATGTTCCCCTTCTTGTCGCCGCCGCGCAGCTCCTTGAGCTTCTCCTCGCCGACGGCGGAAGCATAGAACTCGCCGAGCTTGGTCAGGAACCCCATCACGACGCGGTTGCTGCCGTAGGCCGGGTCTTCGAGGAACTTCTCGATCTCATCGGCGCTGTCCCCGGCGATGGCGCGGACTGCCAGCGACATGTTGCGGAAGACCTCGGGAGCGCGCTGACCGTACTTCTCCTGGAGTTCGCGGCTGACGAGTTCGGTGGTTTCGTTGAGCGCCTGGCGCTGCATGGCGACGCCACGGGACTGCATCTCGTCCCACGCCTTCATGATCTTCTGCGCGCCTTCCTTGGTGACGCCGGCTTCGTGGAACACGCCCTGCGCCCAGGTCGCCAGTTCGGGGTTGAAGGTCAGGCCGGACTCGGCGGCGTAGCCGGGGTCCTTGAACTCGTAGCCCTCGGGCTTCTCCGGCACACCGATCTGAGCGCGGAAGGCGGCGATCTCCTCGGGCGTGGCGTCGGCCCCGGGGATCTTGACCATCCCCTTGCCCTCGACCATGGCCTCCAGGCTGATCAGCTTCTTGCCGAGGGCCTCGGGAGAGTCGATGCCGTGGAACGCCTTGCTCTTGCCGAGTTCGCCGAACATGTTGACGAACTCCTCGCCGGACAGGGTCTTGGCACCGGGAGCGCCGGCCGGAGGCGTCGCAACATCACCGGCCGGAGCGCCAGCGGGCGGCGTTGCCGGAGCGCCGGCGGGCGGCGTTGCCGGAGCGCCGGCGGGCGGCGTCACAGCCGCTGCCTTGGAAAATGCGCTACCGCCGCTTTCCGAAGAAGCGCCCGAAGGCGTACCAGCGGGCGGGGTTCCGCTCGGCGTCGTCAGATCTGCCATTGTCGTTGACCTCCGTGGGTTGTGGTGTGGGCTTGAACTCGTCACCGTAAACGAGATTCTTGATTTCCAGGATCATATCGCGCAAGTGCTCGTTCGCGTAAGTCTGGAGCGGATCTCCGGGCACGATCGCGCTCTTGTCCATGAAGCACTGGTCCGCCAGCCAGACGAAGAACATCTCGAAAGCCAGCGAAGAACGCAGTTGTTCGACGCTGGCCTGGAAGCCGAGGGGATTGATGTCGTCGATCTTGATCATGGCTCCCCCTTATTGCAGGAACGGGGACATTCGCGCAAGCCCCCCACCCGAAGATTCCTGCGCTGCGGCGATGTCCTTCACAGCCCCCGCCATGTTGGCCGCTCCCTGGCTCCCGGCCAGCATCATCTGCTGCTGCTGCTCGGCGTCCTGCTTCTGCTTGAGAGCGGCCATGAACTCGGCCGGGTCGTGCAGGACTTCGAGCGGAGCGCCGAAGCTCTTGAAGACGAACTGCAAGAATTTCGACTCGTCAACGGCGTCCAGGATCGCCGGCTTCGCGTTCGCCATGGGAGTGACCATGTCCATGGCCGACACGAGCCCCTGGATGTCGGCGATTGACTGCTGCTTCTGGAGCGGGTTGGAGATCCTGATCCGAAGCCCGCCCTTGAGGACGGCCTGGGGCGGCGGCGGGATCTTGCCGGCACGGCGCATGATGTCGAACGTCCGCCTTCCAAGCGGCTCGTTGACCTCGACCATGCTGCGGCCCTGGATCGGCGAGAAGATCCGGTTGTTCTCCTCGGCCCGGCGGATGACCTCCTCCTTCGTCATGCGGTCGCCCTCGCGGATGCGCAACTGATCAACGTAGAAGTCGCGCTGCACGGACTCGCGCATGTCCTGCTTCTCGGCCCGCACGTCGGCCATGTGCTGACCCTGCGGGAACGCCTGGACCAGGGCCGAGCCGCCCTTGAGCGCGGCGGCTCCGCTCTTGCGGTAGTAGTTGAGCGCACCGCTCGACAGGTCGATCGGGCCGACAAACGCACGGTCAGGCATCATCAGCGCCGGGTCAGTCATCTTCTGAGCAGCGCGAAGCGTGTGCTTCTGGAGCATGTGAAGCTGCCGCGCATCAGGCAGGGCGAGGGAGCCCGGGCCGTGGCCGATGCGCTCCCCGGTTTCCACCGTGAAGCGTCCGACGCACAGCGGGTTCTCGTAGTAGCCTCCGATGGACAGGCAGTGGTAATCATCGACGCCGATCCAGACGCTCTCATAGGGCCGGTTCAGCTTGTGCCAGCGCGGAATCGGGTGGAACTCCTCACGAGGCCGGACCACCTGGATCACGCGGTAGCGGTCACGGTAGAGCGTGTCCTCCTTCTCGCAGGACTTCTTCATGGCGGGAGAGAGGTTCTCAACACCGAACTCGGTCGCCAGCCAGCGGGCCGTCGGGTAGAGGACGCGGACGGCCGTGTCCGGGATGTCCTCGTCGTTCACGTCCCACAGGATCTCGTTCAGCGGGATCGCCTTGTAGCGCACCACGCTCGTCGGGCTCGGCTCAGTCCACATGGGCATGTTCCCGAACGCGCACAGGTCGGCGTAGCCCTCGTGAAGCTGGCAGTGCAGGTTGGACTTGACCATCGTGCGGAACATGCTGGCGTTGACTTCCTGCATCCACTTGCGCACGTCCCACCGCTTTTCGAGCCGGTCATCCTCGGGGACAACCTCGCACCAGATCTGCGCAGGGTTCGTGAGCATGGTGTGCAGGAACGCCGTGAGCATCCCAAGGCTCCACATAGGCGTCCCGTCGTAGATCTTGCGGAAGTCAGGGCGCGTCTTGTCGCCGGAGAACATAGCCACCTTGTACGGGTAGATGTTCTCGGCGATCTCTTTCCAGTGCGACTCGTAGTTCCCGCGATCCGCGCTGAGCGCCTCGTACATCTTGACGTAACGCGCAACCTGCTGGCGATCCATCTGGCCTCCTAGCCGCCGAGGGTGCGGCTGTACACGGACCCGGAAGCCGCCGGGGAGCCGAGCGCGTCGTTGGCAGTGGCATAGACGCTCTTTTTCGCAGCGAGAGCCGCCTGTTTCTGCGAGGTCGCGTCAACCTCTGAACTCGAAGCCTTCTTCGCGTCCGGGTCAACCGGCTCTTTCGCCGGCTTCGCCGTCGGGTACTGCACCGTGGCCGGTGCGCTCACCCCTCCACCCTTGCCACCACCACCGCCGCCGCCCATATCACTCCTCCTCGCTGTAGATTTTTTCGTACAGGACAAAGTCGCGTCCGTCCAGGTCGTACTTCTCCAGCACACCTACGGCACGGAAGCCGAGGAATGCAAGGAACCGGGCTCCAGTTGTAAAGCCGTCGAGCGCGACTGCTTCAAGGCGGTGCAAGCCCCACTGCCGCACCAGCGACTCAGCCATCTTCCGCGCAGCCCTGGCGAAGGCCAGCGGGCACTGCTCCTTCACATGCCTGGATGGGACCAGGAACAGCCTCGCGCTCCCGCCTCCTATGCCGAAGAACTGCGGGAACGCGCCTGCTATGCCGAGAACCATGCCTTCCGCGTCTATGAACGAGCAAACCCTGCACGAAGACTGGCTGGCTGCGATGATGAACTGTTCAGGGTCTGCACCGAACCCCGTGAATGACGAAAAAGCCTCCTGCTCAGGGTCAAACAGTTTCGTATGGAACGGCTTGAAGTCTATAATGCTGACCGGAAGCCGGACCATTGCGTTACTCGGTGAGCTTCGCTGCATCTTCAACGCTGATGAACATCTGCGCCATAGGGCGAAACCCGAAGTAAGCAATGAACCTGTCATATACAGCCCCGCCGTCGTCGCTCCGCGTCAACATGACGCGCTTGATGCCAGCCTCAGTGATAAATGTCTTCACGAGCGCGATGAAGTCCTGCTGCATCTCGCGTATCATCGCACCAGTGAGGTGCTCAATGGGCTGCATGTGCAGACACAGTACGCCGGACTCCACCTTACAGTAAAGTTCTGCGATGACCTTGCCCGAAGACACGCACTCGAAGGCGAAGTCCATCGCTACGCCGTTCAGAACCACGTCGTCAGAGGATGACTCTCGGATCATACCCGAGCTTCCTTTCCGCGTCCTTGAACTCGTCATAGGCGTAGGCGCTTCGACGCGGCATGATGGGGTTTCCGAGGAAATCGCGCTGCTCGTCGTCGTCGTAGTTCGCCATCCGGCACTCCATGTCCCAAAAGAGGTACAGCACGGCTTCTGGCCTGTCTGGCGACTTCCGCACCGGGTTCTTCGTCGACTTCTTCGGCGTGATGCGCAGCACTCCGTTGTGCGGATCGACCTCGAACATGATCGTTGTGAACTGTCCGTGCAAGTCGTTGTCAATCTCGCCATGCACGTCGAGTTTCGGCAACTGGATGCGACCGCGCTGCATCATCAGCTTCACGTCGTCGAACAATTCAGCCTTCGCGTCTGCCCATCGCGTCGGATCGCTGGCCGACCATCCGGGATTGAACCTCACGACTGGGTAGCCGAGGGCCTCAAGCTCGTCGCACAGGCCGGCGCCCATCGGCGTCGCGTCGATGATGATCCGCTCAGGGCGCTCGGATGGCTTGCAGTTGTCATACTCGCGCATGATCCGCTTCCTGGTCTGGTCAAGCGTCGTGTTGAACCAGCCAGTCAACGGCAAGACCTTCATCCCGTGGCGCTTCGCCAGCACTGTCTCGTCGTCGCCCTCACGCGCAACGTCAACGGCCCACACGACGGGGCGCTGGAACTCCTCCTTGATCTCAACCAGGAAACACGACTCGATCAGCGCCAGCGGGAACATCTGGTTCGGATCGCCGCTCGGGAACTCGCCCAACACGCGAACCTTGTAGATGTCCGACTCGCGGCCGTACCGCGCCGCGATGCTCTCGGCCTGTTTCTTGTTGTACAGCGGGGAATCGAGACTTGAGAAGGTGAACGCAATGAAGTGGTCCTTGTCCTTTGTCGCCTTGTGGACATACCCTCCAGGCTTGGTCGGGTTCGTGAAGATCCAGAGCTTGTTGTCGCCCTGTGTCATCGCGCCCTCAAGGACCTCGTACAGCACGTCCTCGATGCCGCAACCCTCGTCGCAGAGAACCAACAGGTGCGGGTTGTGCCGGCCCTGCAACGCCTCGGGCTTGTCCTTACGCGCCGTGCGTGCCCTGAGCGCCCACTCCTCGCGAAACGCCCGGTGGAAGTAGCTGTCCTGCGTCCTGTCGAAAAGATCCCTGATCTCCTTGGGCTTGCGCAGCAAAAGGAACACAAGCTCCTTCCAGAACAGGTCCGACAACTGCGTCTTCACCGGGGCCGTGACCAGCACGTTCGCCTTCCAACGCGTGTCCATGAACCAGTGAGCCGCTACAGCCTCCGTCCTCGTCTTGCCTACGCCGTGGCCCGAACAGGCCACACCCTTGTTCCTCGGATCGTTCGCCATCGCCATCAAGGCGTCGCTCTGCTGGCCCGTCGGCTTCATGTCCAACACGTCCAGGGCATAGCCGACAGGATCGTTGACGTAGGCCGACATCCCCTCGATCAGGGCGTAGTAAGGCTCCTCGCCAGGGGCCGGGCCCCACTTGATCGTGTGTTGCTCCATGGACCAATCCCCTACCACCAAACTACGCCGGGGCGCAACCTCAGGGACCCGAAGGGGGTTCACACGGCTCCCCCTTATATGGCGCTAAAAATCACCGCTGCTTGTCTCTGGCGAACCCGAGACATCTGAACCGCGACGTTATACAAAAATACTTTCCATGTATCATACGGTAGTCCTAGTGACACAACGATTCCCACCACTGTTAATACAAAATACTTTTACTTTTGAGTCATTGCTTCTTGCGATTTTTTTTTAGCCTATATAAGGGGGAGATCGACAACGAAATCGGCTGGCACCATAAACGAAACCGCGATACGTTTCAGGAGCATTGCTCCCGCTTCGTATCGCGGCCCGCCTGTCCCCCGGGGACACGGCCCCAAGCGACAAGACCCATCTACCAAGGCACCCGCCGCACGTCAACAACTTTTTTCGTGGGCGTTCTGCCGCAAAAAAAAAACAATGCGCAAAAAATTTTGTGGGCAGTGGCCCGGGTGTTTGGTGCCGGGGGGCTGTGTGCACCGGTCTAGCTATTGGTGCCTGGGCTTGGGGGACATGCCCCGGCCTCAGCGGGACGAAAGGCGAGGGCTCCCGGCGACCCTGTGACACGGTGTCGATGATGAGGGAGCGGCGATCAAAGGCCATGCGCTTCTGGGTGTCGATGTTTCATTGTGTTCCAAGGTTGATTCATCTCTGAATCAGCCGCGCAGGTCCATGGACACTGGAGTCCAGGGCCATAAGGCGCGGATGCGAGGGGCTGCGGGCGTTGGCGCGGGATGCCGAATCGGAACCCGCAGTTCCTATTCCAGTGGAAACCGGAACTCCGGGTTCTTAAATGCCATGCTCTCTGTTTCAACATGTTTCAATTTGTTTCAGCTTGCAACAACAGCCAAGGAGGCGAAGATGGAGGCTGCGGCGATCTGGTTGGCGATGATTGCGTTGTGCTTGGTGGTTGAGTGTGTGTGCCAGTGCATGAGGCGTCCGAGAAGGAACAGAAGGAGGTCGAGATGATCATCGTAGCGACACACAGACAGGTATGGAGTACGGAGTTGAAGACAGTCAACATCGCACGACCGAGCATCCTTGGCAATCCGTTCAAGATGAAGAAGGAGAGCGACAGGTCGAAGGTGATAGAACTCTACAGGCAGTGGCTATGGAAGGAGATGAAAAACGGGAACCAGGACATTATACGGGCCTTACGCAGAATCAACGCGCTCGAAGACGAACACGGCGTTGTCTATCTGCTTTGCTGGTGCAAGCCGAAGCCATGTCACGGCGATATGATCGTCAGGGCTTGTGTTTGGTTGCGATCGCAGCGGGCTTTGAGGGAAGTCCCTCAGCCTTGCGGGCAGCATTGCGCTGCGCGATGATCAAGAACGCATTCTCAAGCTTGTTCGCCAGGGCCTCGGGCGTATCCACGCTATCGAACTGGCGACGAGCCTTCGCAAAAGAGTGCGGAGAAATGCGTTCCGCATGTTCAAGCAACGCCTTCATCTGCAAAGCGACCTTGCTTTGCTTGTTCTTGTCATCAGCCTTGTCCGCAAGCTCAATAAGCTGGTCCATGTGAAGCCTCGATGCGGCCTCTTGCGCTACGAAGAAGTTGGAGCGAAAGGCGACGATCTCTGGAATTGAGTCGCCACCTTGTTCCATCAGGAGGCGTGAGACACCGAGGTAGGAGGGGCATCCGCGTCCTTCGCAGCAAGTCGCGACAGAAGCGCCATGCGCGAGTCTCGCGAGAAATCTAGGGAAGGATGCGGAGTAGGCGGCGAGGAGTTCAGGCAGTGTTAGGAGCGAATCCTCGGCACTGTGTTGTTCAGGCGTTCTTTTTGGCATGACGAACCTCATATCCCAAGGAGCAGAACCATGCAAGACCACATAGACAAGCAGTATCGCGAGTTCTTCAAGTTCGGCGTGATGCCCTTCTGGAACAAGGCGCGCAAGCGCATTGAGCTTCACAAGCGGCCCATGGGCCTTGCCAGGGGATTGCCGCCGATCACGCGCACGATGCTCAAGAGGGCCGGTGGGAAATACTACGGAGCGGGCGAGGAGCAGGTCTGGTGGGAAATCTACCACAGCCAGAAGTGGAAGCCGTCCACGCCCAAGGAGCCGATGGAAACCACGTCCTGGTGGAGTTATTTCTACGGCGACGACGAGGCGCAGCAGGACATGCAGCCAAGGCAGTATTGGGAATGGACGCGATGGGAAAGAGCCGGAAGAAACACGGCCAAGGCCCTGGACTGCTTCGATGAGAACTGGAAGCCGCTGGATGATCTGGCGCTCAAGAAGGATGCAGTGCAGGGATTCAAGAAGGTCAACGGACGCTGGATCGAGGACCCGGAACGCATCGCCGCCAGAGCTCGGCTCTACGCAAAGGCGGAATACGCCGAGGCGATGCACCTTTGGCGGGAGTATGCACAACGCATGGACGTGGTGGACCTCTACACGCTCTACCAGGAGGCAGAAAACGAGTACAAGAGAGAGCGAAACGCCAACGAGCGACATCGCCTCGCAATACGGATGGGGATCATCGACACGCTCATACTGGAGTTGTGCCAGCCGAGCGACGAGTGGGCGATGGGGTTGAACGTACACGAGGAGGAATGGTCATGATGACACTGCCCGAAATGATCAAGGACATGGGGCTGCGCATCGAGTTCGTGTATCTCAAGCCGGACATGGACTCGAAAGAGTTCAAAGAGTGGAAACATGCGCGATGGAAGGTCTGGCTCTACAAGGAAGACAGGTTGATACTGGAACAGGAGTTCAAAAGTGGAATAGCCTGTCTGCTCATGGAAAAGATGAAGCACCCTTTCTCGCCTCGCTCCATCGCGTACCAGGATGCGATAAATATGGCGTTGACCAACGGGTGCGACGTGTTTGGAAGGAAGCTGCGACCGGACATAATCCAGTTCGTTTACTCGATCGTCAGCGACGCGGACGCGCTCGACTACAACTCGTTCGAGGATTGGGCCATGTACACCGGATGCGACGAAGACAGCAGAAAGGCTGAGGCCACATACAAAGAGTGCCTGAGCATCGGGCTCAAGCTACGCAACGGCCTTGGAGAGAAGGACTTCATCAAACTCCAGAAAGCAGCGAGGGACTACTAGCCATGAACGAGATCGTATGGGCCACAGACCCGCACCACACCAACATCAACATCGGCTCGGACGGCAACAAATTCTACCACAACGTAAAAAACAGCAAGAGAATAACCGAAATGCGCAAAATACACGCCACGCCGCAGCGCGTGATGATCCTCGCGGATCTTGTCATCAAAGCGCGCATCAAGACCCTTCGCTCCGCTCCGGGTTCTGTCTCTCCGTGAAACCAAAGGAGGGGCAGTGCTTGAATCGTTCATGGCACCGTGGGTCGCAACGCTGAATGCTTTCGGCGCTGCGACCCGCCCTCGCAAATGTCCTCTGGAGCAGCATCGGAAATGCGCCTGGAGGCAAAAACAAAAGGAGTTCACCATGCCTCAGAACAGCACCCGCCTCATCGCCGAGGGTCGCCTCGCTTGCGACCCGGTCACTCACATGGACGGCCGCATGACCCGGTTCAGCCTCGCCATCGACGACGACTACAAGGGCCCCGACGGCACCTGGACGGAGCAGACCATCTTCCTGGAGACCCAGACCTGGAACAGCACGGCCGAGCGCGTCCGGGCCATGGCGCTCAAGAAGGGCGACAAGGTCGCCGTGACCGGGATGATCAAGCAGTCCCAGGACAAGGAGCAGAAGACGCTCTGGACCAAGATCTGGGCCAACAGCGTCAACCTCCTGGAACGCTACCACCCGAAGCCGAAGGCCGAGGCCGCGCAGCAGCAGCCGAGCGACGACGTGCCGCCGATCGACCCTCGCGCTCCCGAGATGGACGACGCGGCCCGCAGCGACGACGTGCCCTGGTAGGGCCGGCAACGAGGGCGTGGGGACGACGATCCTCACGCCCTCAGGAGGGAAAGTGGAAGCGTAGCTCAGACGGCAGA
Organism: uncultured Thermoanaerobaculia bacterium; assembly: GCA_964438135.1. GTDB lineage: Bacteria > Acidobacteriota > Thermoanaerobaculia > Thermoanaerobaculales > Sulfomarinibacteraceae > CAYTJW01. The sequence continues at coordinate 62,019 of CAYTJW010000001.1, read as the reverse complement.
GCGGGGAACTTAAAATCTCTCGACTCGGGTTCGACTCCCGACGCTTCCACCATTCCTCAGTTTTTTTAAGCCCTGGATCATACCGCTGACTGTAGCCCCTCACAGCAGTACAGCCAGACCCGCCGAGATCCACAGCCAACGCCGCAGCAACCCAGCGCACAGAAGATGCAACGGCCACTTTTCAAAACGGGCAAAACCAATGGAGGAGTATCATGCACAAGAGTACCGCGTCGAAGATCGACCAGATGCGCAAGGATCTGTCCGCGATCATGGCCGCGAACGGAGTCCTTGAGCGTGTTCTCCGTGCGCATCCGTACCTGGAGAAGCACATCAAGGAAAGCTGTCACGGATCGCTATCCGTGGACAAGAGCGGCGGCAAGGGTGCCATCTTCATCACGGTGGGACACTGGCCGGAATACAGCAGAGAAATGTACGCGGCCGAGCGCGAGGTCAACGCGGGCGCGTCGGAGTATGCCCTTGAGCAGCTCAAGGCGCAAGGGCTCAAGCTGTACGAAGATGAAGGCAGCAATCTCTATGACTCCTACAGGGAGCAGTACATCAGCGAGTACATGGCCCCGGCCAAGCAGCGCGTCCGCGAGATCCTGGCCGACGAGAGCATCGCCATGGTGGAACACGTCCTCACCGCCTTCCACGAGGAACTCGGGATCGGATGGAACCCCAGGACCCAAGACGACGGCGTGTACTACACCGGCACCTTCGGCGACGTGATCATCACCATCACCGCTGCCGGCGGCCGGAACTGCGAGGTCGTGGAAGAAACCGTCACCGAAAAGCGGACGGTGTACAAGTGCAAGGAGATGCTGTGATGAAGCTCACGTTTCTCGAACTGGTCTGGAGCGCCAAAGAACAGGCCGCGCTACTGACGGCGACGATCGAAGGGAAGCAGCGGTACTACTACAAAAAGCGCCTCGACGGACGCGCTGAGTTCATCGACTACCACTCGGGGCAGTACAGCACGAGGCGGATCAAGCTCGACAGCAAGCTCGGGAAGAAGATCGTCAAGCTCGTGACCGACACCTGCGCGGAGATGGGTTGGCCGATGAACGATAAGGAGCGCCACCATGGCTGAGCCGACCAACGAAGACCGCGCTGCGCGCATCGACGCCGTGTATGACGCCGCCTACCGAGACACCGGGGACGGCACCGAGGAGTTCGTCACCGACCTCTTGGCCGACCTCATGCACTTCTGCGACCGTGAGGAACTCGACTTCCTGGACCGGCTGACCATGGCCGAGATTTACCACGGCGAGGAGGTCTAGCCATGAGCAGAACAAAAGTTGTTGCCGCCCTTGAGAAGATCACCTTTGAATGCACCGGGGATAGCCTGGGCTTCTCTTGGCGTCCGTGTGACCGCTGCGGTTCAAAGTTAGGCGGGGAGCGGCATGAGTGGACGTATGCCGTACACGGTGAAATGCGAGAAGGGGACATTTGCACTGACTGCCTTATCAATATCGAATACGGCGGGATTGAATTGTAAGTATGGGAGGGGAAGGAATGGAAACCGTAATTCAAAAGGGGGTTGAGGACTGGCGCATCGAGGCCGCCGAGGCGTGGGTTGCGAATTTGGCCTTCTGGAGCAGGAGCGCGACACTCTCCGGGCCGAGAACAAGCGGATGCGGGAGGCGCTGGTCTCTTGCCAAGACGCCTTCGATGATCTCTTTGCACAGTGCTGTAGCAACCCGGTCAAGAATGCGTGGGGTAGAGATGTGGACTTGAGCCGCCTCAACAGCGCGAACGCCAACGCCCGCGCCGCCCTCGCCAAGCCCGAAGGGGGTGCGTGATGCACGATCAGAAAGCCATCGGCCTTGCAGTAGATGACGGGATACCTGTGCATTATCGTAAGAAGGGGTTCGGGATATGTGTGAAGTGCGGTCGTTACATGCGTATCGCGGCCATGGGGATGTGTAGCCGTGATTACGCGCGCGCTCGACCACGCCCGAAGAAAGAGATGAAAAAGCGTCAAGCAACAGCAGCACCTCTCCCAAACAAAGAGCGTGAGAAGTGCCCAGAAGCAGTAGCACTTGGCAGAAAAGGAGGGCTGAAAGGTGGTCCTGCGCGTGCTGCGGCCCTTTCCGCAGCCAAACGGAGCAAAATCGCGCGCAACGCCGCCGAAGCAAGGTGGAGCAGAAATAAAGAGGAGCCCCGCGCCGCCCTCGCCAAGCCCGAAGGGGGTGCGGAGTGAACCCAGGCCACTTCATTCTTTGCGGCTTCGCTTTGGGATTTCTGCTTTCGCGCCCTGGGGTGGGAAGGGATAACGACCTTGCAGTCGCATTGTGCCTGGCTCTGACCGTAATGTGGGTTGTCCCATGGGCTCTCGGGTGGGTTTCTCTTCTAACCGCGTCTTGCGGTGTTGGGTCTTGCTTGTCCCTGGGCGTCTTTCTTGTTGCCGTTCATGGTCCCGAAGGGGGTGCGTGATGCAACTCAACCGCATCAGTCGAGATGGCGCGCATTCTAGGCAGCGGCAACCTGTTCGAGCACTACGACATAGCCAGGGCCGCCCTCAACCACGAACCGAAGGACTAGCCATGGAAAACGCTACGTTCATTTGCAGCGAGTGCGGCAGGGAAAAGCCTGTCCAGAAGCAGGGCGGAACAGGCTACGCAGTCAATCTCAAGACCAACGGAAAGGTTTGCTACGAGTGCTGTTGCTGGCAGGATCGGGACCACATGATGAAGACCGGCAAGATCACGCTCTACCTTTCCATAGGCCACGTCGTCAACTGGCCCGGCACTCTCTCGTTTCGCGTGACGGCATCCAGGCGCGGGAGACACAATTTCGCCAGGACCAGAACCGATGTGTGGTTCCGTGGCCCCGACGGCTTCATGTGGCATGGCGTGAAATACGGCAGCGGCTCGCAGATCTGCCGCTGCAAACGGACCAAGGAACGCTGGAGGACAAGGCATGTGTGAAGCACACTGCCACTACGAAGACTCGCTCGGCCGCTGCAAAGAATGCAGCCCGCCGCTGGACGGTCTATGTATGATGGAGTCCACTGTCCGGTGCGAGGACTGCTCCTGGGCAGGTGAGCGCGATGAGGTTCACACCTGGATAGAGTTCACGAGCACGGACGGCTGCGGACGTGGACGCAAGGAGATCATCAACGAGTGCCCGCACTGCGGGAGCAAGGAACTGGAGGGACTATGAACTTCTCGATCAAGGCAGAGTTCATCGGATGGGCGGCTGAGTTCTGCGTGAAAGTCGGCAGCAAGGGTAACGGCGTCCTGGAAAATCTCTTGATCGAGCCGCACCCGAACGGAGGAGTCCTCGTGGTAGGATGCGACGGCCACTCAGCCGGGGTTTTCTACGACCACCACGGACACGCTTCCGAGGCTTTCTGCCTGGAGCATCCGTCTGCGCCACTGGTCAGCGCGTGTACCAAAAAGACCAGTGGCATCGAGAAACGGGTGATGAAGGCTGAAGGATCAGAGGTCATCCGCGTATCCACTGTGGATCAGAACATGGAACCGAGAACCACGCTCCACATCGCCAAGGAACAGATCATCAACCCGGACTACTACCCGCGATGGAGATCGTTTTTCAGTGGGATGCACAAAGCGAACATGAAGACGCCGGCGAACATCGTGTACCCGCTGGAGGCGATGAAGAAGTTCTGCTTCAAAGGCGACACCGATCGCGATGGAATCCAGTTCTTCCCGTCCGGCTACGAGCGGCCGATCTACATCATGCTCAGCGGGAAGTCGTGGTTTGCCGGCGTGACGATGCCGATCATTTACACCGAATCCAGTCCCGTCTTCTCGCAACGGTGGTTCGAGGGACTCGGCATCAACGACAACGAGAAGGGAGAGTTCGCACTCGATGACTCGATGTTCGGAGAAATGATCATCGAAATGGCAAGCGCCAAGGAGTAGCCATGCGCACCATCGCAGTCATTCTCGGATGCATCATGGCGCTCATGCTTATGGACTACGCATTGACCAGCGAACGGTACGCTGCCATCGAAGCCGAAGCGCAAGCCATGGATTCGAAGGCGCATCGGCTTCTTCTCAATCGCATTGAACGCCTTGAACACCGTGTCTCCCGGGTCGAGCTTCTACTGCCTGACGAAGTGTTCTTCGGGCGGGAGCGCAGCCTGACGGAAGACGCAATCAACATGAAGGAGTTTCAGCAATGATGCGCAAGGGCATTTCCATCACCGAACTGGCGAGGCAGGTCCAGGAGCAGTCGCAGCAGAAGCTCGACATCGTGACCGACACCCGCAAGATGCGACTCATCGACGGGACGGACAAGACCAAGCCGCTCCTGATCATCGACGGCATGGAGGAGCGGGCCTTCCAGATCAACGAGTACGCGCACGGGCAGCTTGCGGCGAAGACGCTCATTCCCAAGAAGTTCTACGACCGCATCCGCAGCAAGTACCCCGACGTGTACAAGATGTGCGTGAACTCGATCCTGATGACCGAGAACGAGCGCCGGATGATCCGCATCATGGGCGGCACGATGCGGGCCATGCTCTCTGACCGCTACCGCCGCCTGGACAACGACGCCCTCCTGGCCCACGGCATCCTGCCGATCCTGGCGAACAACGAACTCAACGTGCCCTACGAGGTCGCCAGCGCCAACGTCACGGAGCAGAGCCTCTACCTCGCCATTGGCGTCCCGAGCCTCCGTGCCGAGGTCAGGCCGGGCGACGAGATCCACGCCGGCTTCGTGATCAAGAACTCCGAGGTCGGCGCGTCGAGCCTGGGCGTCTACCCGTTCTTCACCCGCCTCGTCTGCACCAACGGCATGATCATGACGAGCATGGGCAAGCGCAAGTTCCACGTCGGTCGCACCCTGGACGACGAGTCCATGGAGATCTTCTCCCAGGAAACCATCAAGGCCGACGACAGGGCGTTCTTCATGAAGGTCCGCGACATGGTGCGGGCTTGCATCGAGCCCGACGGCTTCAACAACATGGTGTCCGCCATGCGCAGCGCCGCCGAGCAGAAGGTGGAAGTGGACGACGCCCCGAAGATCCTGGAGCAGAAGTTCAACGTGATCAAGTTCGAGGCCGAGAAGATCCAGACCATCATGGAGATGAACATGGAACGCGACGGCTCCAACGTCTGGTCCCTGGCGAACGCGGTGACGCAGTACGCAGGCCAGATCGAGGACTACGACCGCTCCATGGAGCTTCTCTCCGTTGGCGGAAGGATCGTCGCCGAGGCGGTGTAGCGAGGAGGTTTACAAAGTCGGAAACGTCTGACATAGTGAAGATTCATCAACCCACAACCGCATCAAGGAGGTTTCCCATGGCTGAGGACAAGAAGGACCAGAAGACCACGAAGGCCCCGAAGAAGCCCCGTGACCCCAACGCCCCCAAGCCGTACCGCATGACCGCCAGCGACAAGGAGATCGTGAAGAAGGCCCTGGTCAGCTACAAGGACGCCGTCGGCCAGTGGCCCGACCACCCGGCCTTCGACAAGGTGGACTACCTGGCCAAGATCGAGAACCTCATCGCCAACGCCACCAAGTAGGCCGGCACCGCCGGCTCACCCCTGCAAGGGGGCCTGGATTCGCACTGTCCAGGCCCCCTTTTTTTTGCTTGACCATCAATGAAAATATGGGGTAAAGGTGTTGCCATGAAACCGTTGGGAATACTTCGCTCAAGGCTTTGGAAGCACCAGGAAGAAGCCATGCCCTATGTCGATCAGGGCAAGGCCATCCTGGCGATGGAGATGGGCACGGGCAAGACCGCGACGACCTTTGCGGCCATAGACCGGGTGGGCTCCATGCGTACCCTGGTCCTCTGCCCCAAGATCGTGATGGGCGTTTGGGAGTATCAGGCCCGTACGCACACGAACGGGGACCTCCGGGTACTCACAGCCCAGGGGAGCCGCTCCGTTGCGTCCAAGGCCCAAATCCTGGCGAAAGAGATGGCATCCTGTGAGCGTAAGGGGCAGCCCTATCTGGTCGCGATCAACTACGAGGCGTACTGGAGGGAGGCCATGTTCCGGCTCCTCTGCGGCGTCGAGTGGGGGGCAATCGTGGCCGACGAGTCCCATCGTGTGAAGGCCCACAACTCGACGCAGTCCAAGTCCCTGTTCAAGCTGGCGCACAACCGGGTCTATGGACGCGGCGGGCAGGGGCTTCGCCTGGGGCTGACAGGAACCTTCATGCCGCACTCCCCCATGGACCCCTTCGGGCAGATGCGGTTCGTGGCCCCGAACGTGTTCGGCATGTCGTTCACCGCCTACCGCGAACGCTATGCCGTCCTGAACCCCGTGGTTCAGAACATGATCATCGGGTACAGGAATCTCGACGAACTCCAGGAGAAACTCTCGCCCTACCTGTACGTCGTGCGCAGCGATGACGTGCTGGATCTCCCGGAGTACAGCGACACGGTCATCAGAGTTCCTCTCGAAAGCGCGACGCGCAAGATTTACAAGCAGATGGAGGATGAGTTCGTTGCCGACGTACGCAACGGCACGATCACTGCGGCAAACGCCATGGTCAAGGTCTTGCGGCTGAGCCAGATCGCCTCGGGCATTGGGAAGATGGGTGAGGGGGTCGAGGCGAGGATCGGCTCGGAAAAGATCAAGGCGCTCTGCGACTTCATGAGCGACATCCCGGACAGCGAATCGGTCGTGATCTTCACACGGTTCAGGATGGACGCTGACGACATCAGAACGGCACTGGCCGGCGAGCGCAGATGCGCCACGCTCGACGGCGCACACGCTGACGAGCTTCCGCTCTTTGAAAGCGGCGAGGCGAACACCCTGATCTGCAACATCCAAAGCGGCAAGGAAGGGATCGACCTCACGAAAGCGCGGTACGCGATCTACTACTCTGCCGGCGTCAGCCTCGGAGACTACAAGCAAAGCAGGTTCAGAATCAGACGCCCGGGGCAGAAGCGCCCCGTGACGTACTACCACTTCGTTGCCGAGGGCACGGTTGACGAGGAGTGCTACAAACGGTTCGAGCGCAACGAACGCATTGTCGAGGGCATCATCACCAGCATTCAGGAAGGGAAGTATGGAAGCGAGTGAGCGCGTCCAGAAGTTCAATCGGTGCATGAACGCATGGAAAGAGGCGGGGCCGTTGTGGAAGTGGAGAAACTCCCTCGGGATATCCCTGCAAGCCGCAGCACACATACTGTGCGTCAACGCATCGACCTACCAGAAGTGGGAAAAGCTCGGCATCAAGATCAACAGGATCAAGGACGGCGTCAAGATCAAGGTCCGGCCCAGGCCGGGACATCCTTTCCTGTACACGACATGGGAGGAATGGTGCAGACCTCGCACCGGAATCACGGAAGAACAAGTCGTCAAGTGGTTGGCGCTGCGCCCGCGCCTTGATGCTTAACTGAAAAACAACCAGGAGGAGCCATGTCCGAACTCAAGCGTTACTTCGATGACTATGTCGCCACCAAGCGAGAGATCAACGCGAAGAAGAAGATCCTCGCCGAAGCGGAAGCCGACCTCAAGAAGAAAGAGGAGCTTCTGCTCAACGCCATGGTGGATGAAGGGATGCAGCAGATGAAGACTGCCGACGGAGCCCAGGTCTATCTGTCCAGGTCCGTCGATGGCAGGGTCAAGGAAGGCATGATGGAGAACGCCGTCAAGTACCTGGAGGAGTCCGGCCACGGCACCCTCGTTTCCGTGAACTACCAGTCCATGCGGACCTTCATCAAGAACATGCTCATGGAGTCCGGCAGCAAGCCCGAAGAACTCACCGTCGAGGAAGCCATCGCCGCCCTCGGCCCCGAGGTCATGGCCTTCACCGAGATCTCGGAACACACCCGGCTCGGTGCGCGGGGGCTGTGATGGGCAAGTACGATGATGTCGAGGAGACTCTGGACGATGCAGCGCAAGAACTGGTAGGGAGGTACAAGCGCGTCGCGGTCGTCATCGGCGTCATGGACAAGAACGGCAAGTCGTTCATCAAGAGCAAGACCAACGCAACTGTCCAAGAGTTCACGAATCTGCTTCATATGGTCCTGGATGAAGTCTCCGGCGAAACCGTTGTGGCTGCGCCGGGAAACACCAAGCTGCATTAGGAGGTTCACATGGTCGGCGAAGAAAGCACCCCCAAGCCCCAGGAGTTCCTGCCCGTCTTGGGCACCAACCGTGAAGCCACCATGGCGATCATGCAGGAGAACCTGGGCGGTGAGCAGATCACCGCGAACCAGCTTCTCCGCATCGTCATGCCGTCCGGCAAGAGCAAGGCGTTCGAGATCAGCGAACTCGAAGGGCCGAAGCATCTCACCAGCATCGAAGCGATCATCATCTACCAGCATCAGCACCGGGCGTGGTGGGAGAAGTCCATGGAGGACGGCGGCGTCACCGCTCCCGACTGCTCCTCTCCCGACGCCGTCAACGGCGTGATCAACGCCGAGTACGTCGGCGAAGATACGGAGATCGGCGGCGACTGCGACGTGTGCCCGAAGGCCAAGTTCGGCAGCGCCAGCGACGGGCGGCGTCAGGCTTGCAAGCTCATGCGTCGCATCTTCCTCATGCGCGAGGGGGCCATCATCCCCTGCTACCTGGATCTGCCGCCCACCAGCCTGATCAACTACCGCAACTTCATGACCGCCCTGACCAACAAGGCCCTGCCGTACTACGGCGTGATCGTGCGCATCGGCCTGGAGCAGGACAAGAGCAAGGGCAACGTGGACTACAACAAGGCCACGTTCTCTCTCGTTCGCGTCCTGTCCAACGTCGAGGTCGCGGCCATGAGCGGCTTCCGCGACAAGATCGTCCCCTACCTCAAGAGCGTCCGGGTCGAGTACGACCAGAAGTAACAGCACATGCGAAGCGCCGGGGAGTAGCGATGCTCCCCGGCGCACCAAGGGGAGCGCGACATGGCGGTCAGCGTAGTGAACATGGAACGCACATCCGAGGAGTTTCTGCGAACGATCTTCGGAGACATCCCGGAGGGCACCAGTCTGTGCATCTGGTGCCTGGATAAGAAGTCGAGATGGTTCAACGCGATCCCGCCGCAGGGCAAGATCAACACACTCGTGAAGCAGGGACAGAACGTGTACTTCGGCCTCGCCTTGGGGCCTGATGGTCTGCCGTCCAAGCGCAGGATTTCTGCCACCGAGGCGAAGTGCATCGGATGCCTGTGGGCTGACGTTGACTTCGGAACGGAAGGACACAAGAAGAAGGTTCCGCCGACATTCGATGACGCCCTCGCCCTTGTGAAAGAGATGCCGCTTGAGCCGAGCATCGTGGTTCACAGCGGGAATGGGCTGCACGTCTATTGGGTGTTCAAGGAACCGTGGGTTTTCGACGACGAGGACGAGAGGATTCAGGCAGAAGATCTTTCGGAGCGATGGAGCTACCTCCTGCGCAGCAAGGCCACGGCAAAGGAGTGGACTCTCGACTCCACGTTCGACCTCGCCCGCGTACTGCGAGTGCCTGGAACCATGAACCTCAAGGACCCGAAGAACCCCAAGCCGGTCAGCATCATTTCGGAAAGCGAAGCGCGGTACAACCCCGACGACTTCATGCAGTTCCTCCCGGAGATCCCGACGACCGAGAAGAAGATCGGGATCAGAGAAGCGAGGATCGACGGACTCGTGCTGCGCTCCGATGCGTCTTACCCCGTGGATAAGTTCGAGGCGTTGAGCGAGAACAACGAGAAGTTCGCTGCGACATGGGCACACAAGCGCCGTGGGCTCAAGGACACGAGCGCGTCCGGGTGGGACCTGTCCCTGGCGCTGTTCGCCGCTCATGCCGGATGGTCCCCGCAGGACATCTGCAACCTCCTGATCTGCCATCGGAGGAAGTACGAGTACGACCTCAAGCTGCACCGTCCAGACTACTATTCCAGCACAGTCGCGAGGGCGATCGAGGCAAGCAAGCATGACCGGGCGATCTCGCAGCTTTCGGAAACCCTAGCGTCTGAACACGCTGAGAGGCCCGACGAGACTCCCGAGCAACGCAGGGAAAGAAGCCTCAACATCGTGTCGGACACATTCGGTGTGAAAGTCACCGGGATCAAGAAGTTCAACAGCGACCCGCCCGAGTACAGCCTATCCACTGAACGCGGCGTCATCACGCTCAAGGGCGTGGACAAGCTCGTGAGCCAGACGCAGTTCCGCTACGTCATGGCCGCCGCATGTGGTGTGGCGATCAGGAACTACAAGTCCGACGAGTGGCGCTTGCTGGTTCAGACGCTTCTCAACTGCTGCGAGGAAGTGGACGTAGGGGACATGGGAAGCGAGGCCGGCGAGATGAAGATGCTGGTGTTCGACTACCTCCAGGACACGAAGATCACGGACAAGGAAGTAGCGGTCAAGAGGCGCACACCGTTCGAGAACAAGGGGCGCATCAACATCTATGCGCTGCACCTGCAAACATGGATGCGCACCAAGCTGTTCACGAACAAGGGGCTCAAGGAAATCGGGCGGCAACTGACGCAGATGGGAGCCGAAGCGAACAGGGTCCCGGCCACGATCAACGGCATCAAGACGACCATCTATGTCTGGAGCTTGCCGGAAGACTTCAACGGGTTCCTACCGAAAAGGGAGGAGTAGGATGGTACACACACTGATCAAGGCCATGATCTACGCCGTGGTTGTGGCGCTGATTATGACGGCAGGGGCCTCTGTGGGTGAACGTGTTCACCTGAACATCCCGACCCCTGTGCTGCTGGCAGTCGAAGTCCTTGCGCTGCTTACCATCGGGTTCATCGTGGGGCTGCACAAGTGATCCGCAAGATCTTCGGCCCGCCGGGCACAGGAAAAACAACGCACCTTGTTGGCGAGATCCGCAAGGCCACGGAGAGGTACGATCCATCGGAGATCATGGTCGCCAGCTTCACCCGTGGCGCAGCCAGGGAGCTTGTGTCCAGAGATCTTCCGGTCCCTGACTGCAATGTTGGAACGCTCCATGCCCTGTGTTGGAGATCGCAGGGCCAGCCCAAGATAGCCGAGTCCAAGATCAAGGACTTCAACGAACAGTACCCGGACTACGCGATCACGTTCGACAACGGCGTGGACCCGGATGACCCGAACTCCGGCGTGGTCATGGGCGGCGGCGGCAACGCGCTCATGCACGAGTTCCAGGTTCTCCGCGCACGAATGGTGCCAGAGAACCATTGGGGGCAAGAGGTCATAGGTTTCGCCGGAGCGTGGCGCGAGTGGTGCAAAAGGAACGACCTGATCGACTTTACCTCGCTGATCGAAGACGCGCTGGAACTGTACCCTGTTGCCCCGGGGAGTCCTCGGATCGCGTTCATCGACGAGGCCCAGGACTTCACACGCCTGGAGATGGCCCTGGTCATGCGGTGGGCCGAGAGCATGGAGCAGGTCATTCTGGTCGGCGATGATGATCAGGCTATCTACGGGTTCAAGGGCGGCGACAACAAAACATTTCTGCATGGCCCGGCAGACCACAAAGATTTCCTCCAGTATAGCTGGCGTCTGCCGTCCGCGATCGTGCGCAAGGCTACGCAGTGGATCGAGCAGATAGAGGACCGGGAGCCGAAGATTATAGAGCCGTGCAGCGAAGGCGGCTATGTCGAGTACCACAGCGCAAACTACCGCCAGGGCGACATGATCGCGGACATCTGTGAGCAGTACACGGAGAAGGGCAAGACAGTCATGCTCCTGACCTCCTGCTCCTACATGCTCGACCCCATCAAGGCTACGCTCTATGAGCGGGGCATCCCATGGCACAACCCCTACCGTGTGAAAAGAGGGGATTGGAATCCGATGCGCCGTAGCACGGAGGGCCGTAAGACCGCGCTCGGAAGACTGATGGACTACTTCATGCTCGGGGACAAGGAGCCTGACATTCGGAAGTGGGCCAAGCTGGCACAAAACAACTCTGGCCCCGTGTACTTCGACGAAGCGGGCTACCCGCTCTGGAGCATCGACGAGTTCAAATCCTGGATGGAAGTCCTGGCCGTCGCCAAGATCGAGGAGCGGAGATCGAAGAAGCATCTCAAGAAGCAGCTTGCGCTTCTCTGCGACCCTGAACTGACGAACGAGCAAGGGCAGGTCCGGCACCCATACTACCAGAACAGAGTGCCGCCGTTCATGCGCGACTACATGAACTCGGTCGCAAGGGATTGGCTCCGGTTCGACGTGGCCGACGGGAAGGCTGACGCCTTCGAGACATACCTGCTCAAGAGCAGGGCCGACGCATTCAAGTTCCCGCTCAATGTTCTGCGCAAGCGTGGCGTTGCCGCGCTGGCCGAAAAGCCGAAGGTCATCATCGGAACGATCCATAGCGTAAAGGGTGGAGAGGCCGACGTGGTTGTCCTGTTCCCCGACCTGTCCCCGGTGTCGATGAACGGCTACATGTGTGATGGCGAGGAACGCGACGACATCATCCGGCAGTTCTATGTCGGCATGACACGGTCGAAGGACACGCTGATTCTGTGTAGCCCTGGCGGGCACAACGCGGTGGTGTGGACATGATCGGATTCGTCAAGATCTCGGACTGCGAGGAAGTGAACCGGCTTGGATTTGTCCGTGCGCTTGTTCGTGGTCACGGCGTATTCCCAGGAAAAATGAGGATGCCGCTCGACATAGGGGGGCGGTACTACTACCGGGTAACGAGCGGTGGGAAGACATCACTCGTGCGAGCCAGGGATATTGTCTCAAAGGCTTTCGGGAAAAGCGAAACAAGGTTCGACGAAACGTGGTATCGAGAAGTCCGGTTCCTTGTTTTCCAGTACAACCTGATGCGCAAGATCAACCACTCTCTCACATACAGGAGGAAAAGACATGGACGAGACAAAGAAGCAGCGCGCATACGCGCTGAGCAAACCACTGACGCGCAGATCCAGGATGACTTTTCCAACGACAGATGGGCAGGGTGACAATCGGGTCTGCATCATCGTCAACGACTCACACGCGGGATGGGCCGTTGCGACCGACCTGATCAGGCGGTCAGCCTTGAGCCGTGGCCTTGTCCCATACACCATGGGAATCAACAGCGCCGGACTCGCCATGCTCGAAAGCTGGTATCTCCAGCAGGAGAAGTTCACGCACATCTGGATTCAGGGCGTGGACGTTGCTCCGTTTTCGTCGATCATCGAGAAGCACGGGATGCTGCCGGCGGACTGTTCGATCCTCGCCAACGGGGACAACCTCAAGAGCTTCGATGCGAACATCGGAGCCCGCATCGTTTCCCCGCCTGTTCACAGCGACGACCCGCTTCTGGCGGCAATGTCCTACGCGATCGAGTTCCTGCGCTACGGCAAGGTGATCGCCATGGATAACCACAGGCACTCCTACTACGAATGGAAGGGCGCGATCAAGACCCGGCGGTCGAATCGGCGCGGCGTGTGCTACGCGAAGCAGCGCATCTTCTGGTTCAGCGAGATCCCTGAGCCTCTTGACAAGCGGAGCCAGTTCTCCGTCTGGCCCATGTAGGTGGAAGCCATGACACAAACAGCAGCACACCTGGAAAAGATCCTGCTCGAAAAGGACAAGGCCAATGCCGCTGCGAACAGGCAGAACCGCGTAAGGGGAACGACGGGAGAGGGTGTGCTTAACAGCAAGGTCGTCCGTGCGCTCAACTCGGAAGACGGCATCCTTGCGCACAAGCATCATGCGTCTGTGATGACTCCTCACGGACACGCCGATGTCTACGGGGTCTGCAACGGCAGGGCCTTTTATCTGGAGGGCAAGGTTGACCCAAAGAAATACAAGGTCACGAGGGCTCAGCACGACTTTCTCAAGGTAGCCTACGCTTGTGGCGCGATCGTCGGCGTGTACACAAGCGTTGAAGAAGCTCTCCAGATCGTGAGATCCGGCGGGCAATATATGGGACATTTCACTCTTTAACCAGACAGGAGGATTCCATGTCCAAGGGAAAGAAGACCTGTGGGAACTGCGGGAAGCGCACAAGAAAGTGGAGGGAATTCGACGGGAACATTCTCTGCGAGGACTGCGACAAGCCCGTCACCGAGGAGCCCGTCACCGAGGAAGGCGATGCCGTCGTTCTCCAGGAGGGCGAAACGGTTCTCGACGCCTACATCGCGGCCGACATCCACACCGACGGCTACGACAAGTGGCGGCAGCAGCCGCACGTCACGAACCTGCGGAGCATCTCCGACAACTTCTCCATCACCCTGACGGAGCAGGAACGCACCGAGGCCGGTCGCTCCACGGCGTTCTTGCTCAAGGAACTGGAGCGGAAGGAGGAAGACCTCAAGGAATACTCGGCCAATGTGAAGGCCGAGATCAAGACGCTCAAGAAGCAGATCAAGGAACGCAGCGAGGAAGCCCGCACCGGCACGAAGTCTCTCTACCTGACCGCCGCGTTCCACTACGACCATCTGCTCCGCAAGTTCTTCACCGTGGACCCGAGCAACGGTCGCGTCCTGGTCGAGCGCGACCCCTACCCGGGAGAACAGATCCCGCTGCCGGTCTCGAAGCCGGAGTCTGATCCGAAGGAGCCGGAGCCGGAGTCCGAACCCAAGCCCGAGCCGCCCGCCGAACCCTGCTGCGCCTGTGAAGCCGAACCCGGCCAGTTCCGCGTCACCGACGAACTGGACACCGACGAACTCTACTGCCGGGAATGCCTCGGCGATGTGGACGAGTCGGGCCTGGGCGACAACTTCAACATCGTCTGCACCAAGTGCGGCGTGAGCCTCAAAACGGTCAAGGCCGCTTGTGCCCATGTCTGCGAAACCAACAAGGAGTGATCCATGAAGACCGAACGCTTTGAACTGCTCATGTACCGTCGGCGCGATCGGATCGTTCAGATCCTCGGGGCCAAGGCCAAGGAGTACGCCACGGGCGAGGACCGGCTCCACAACTTCAAGGTCGCTGCCCGCATGGCCGGCGTCACCCCGGAAGAAGCCCTCATGGGCATGGACCTCAAGCATCGCGTCTGCATCGAGGACATGGTCAAGGGCCGCATCCCGCTCACGCGGGAGATGATCGACGAGAAGCTCGGGGACCACATCAACTACATGGTCCTCCTGGAGGCGCTTCTGATCGAGCGCCTGGAGGACGGCGTGGACAACCAGATCGACGAACCCATGTCCTGCGACCCTCTTATGAACATTCTGATCCCTGACGTGAAGGCCCCGAAGCGCCGGAAGGCCCCGGCTAAGGCCAAGGCCAAGGCCAAGGCCAAGGCCCAGAAGCGCAAGAAGGCCAAGAGAAACAACTGAACGAGGGCTTCACTGACCGGCAAGGCATGGTAGCCTGGGGCCGGTAGTGGACCTCCTTGGGCGAAGGGTGCCCGCGTGAGCTTGGAGCTTGCGCGGGCACCCTATTTTTTTGCCAGGGGGAGCTACTTGGGGGCGCGGCCTGTCACGGCCATCCAGATCAGAAAGAGAATCCCGGGTATAACGACGGCGACCACAGCCTTGATCGCGCTTGTCTTCACACAGTGTGTGCCCTGCCGCCACGCGGAAACAAACTTGTGATTTTCCTGGCGCTCCTCTGCTGGTGCGAGCTTGACCATCGAACGCAGGACTTCGATACCTGCGGCGATGTCACCGTCACCGATGTCGCGCAGCAGTCCCATCAAGTGGCTGAGCTCGAGCTTCTGGTCGGGAGTCAGGTTGCAATGGTTTTTGTCCGCGCTGCGGAGAGCCTCGGCAACCGACTCAGATACCAGAATGCGGAGAACCTCAAGTTCTTCGGCGTTCACTTCTTGAGCCCCGCGAGGATGGAGTTCTTTTCCTTGGACCCTGCGCTCGACCCCAGGTAATACTGGACCACCGCGCCGAACCCCGCGCTCATTGTGCCGAGCAGCAGCAGGGCCGCCTGATTGTCCGTGGAGACTTTGCCACCGAGTACAATGTAGAGGGTGGCGAAGAACCCGACGGTGACGATAGTGGAAACGACGTGCGTGGCCCAGGCCCCTACGCGGTCCCCTGCCTGGGACAGTGTCACTTCACGCTCCCTGGCGCTGTCCCTGTCATCGGCCGCGATCTTCTCGTAGTCCAGGCCGAGGCGCTCCATGTCGAGCTTGAACTGATTCTCAGCGGCCTTGAGCGCAAGAAGCTGTTCCGGCGTGGCGGTGCGGACGGCCGCAGCGATTTGGTCTTCCGTGCTGTCGGCCTCGATCCCGAGCGCGGAAGTAATGGCCGTCGCGGCGATCCCGCCGAGCGGACCACCGAACATGGTGCCGAGCGCCGGGGCGACTGTTTTGACGATGGCTCTCCAATCGAACGCCATGACTAGCTCCCGATGTAGATACCCAGGCACACGAGGCCCAGGCAGATGATGGCCGTGGCCACGACGTACCAGCGGTAGGTGCGCCAGAACGCGGTGCCAACCTTGTTCGCGGATTCGACCGCGTTGCCGAACTCGTCTTTGATCTTCGTGTCCATGCTAGACCTCCAGGCCATTGATGTACTGTGTCTTGCCGTTGACCACCTTCGCCGTCAGAACCTCGCGCTTGGGAATCTGGACCGTGGGGTCGTAGGACAGGTGCGTCCACTCACCGAACTCCAGGATGCACTGCTTGAACGGGAGCCGCAGGTTGATCGCAGCCTGCGCCACGGCGTAGGGCTTCACGGTCTCGCAGTGGATGTCGGCGGCGCAGCCGATCATATGGTCCGAGGTTTTGGACGATCCGGGTGTCAGATCGTTGAGCCACTTCGGACGGTAGCCGCTCCAGATCACGATGCTGACCCCAAGATAATCGCGCAGCGGCTGGAGGACGTTCGCGCAGAGTAGCCGGAGGTTCTCCACGATGTTCTCGGGAGCCTCGATCACGCGACCCATGCGGGCAGCGGTACGCGACCGCAGGAACTCGGCCAGTGTGAAGTGCGTGGAGAGGTTCACTTCCCGCTCCCCTTGACTTCCTTGTCACCGGGGGCCGGAACCGGCCTGATGATGATGCGAGACATAGGGCCATCCTCCTACGCGGAACGGAAGCGGTTGGCCGCATCCTTGATCCGCATTTCCTTGTGGTTGTGGCTCGTGAGCTTGAATTGCGTCGAGGTTCCGGTCCCGGCGATCATGTCGGCCTCACCGATGACGAGGACGCTGTCTGCATCGAAGGGCTGGAGAACCTCCAGGTCTATCTGCTGGTACTCTCCGGTCCCGCGCTTCATCCACGCCTTGAGATCGGTGTCCAGGGTCACGTCGTCGATGGCGTCGAGAACGAACACGCAGAGCCCCATGTCCGGGTCCGTGGCCTCGAACGCATCGAACTCGGCCACCATGTCGTGCGGCTGGATGTCCGAGGTCATGGACATGGCCGACAGAACTGGCGTGGCCGTAGTGCTGGTAGAGTACATGGTCGCCAGCACGGGTATGGTGGTCTGTCCGCCAGTGAACCCTCCGCTGCCCTCGATCTGGGCCTGGGACAGCCCGGCCAGGGTCGCCCCGGTCATGCGGTTTCCAGGGACGTTTCCAGCGGCCACGACCATGGCCCACAACGCGGTGTTGTAACCCCCGGCGTTACTCCAGGCCGAGCCGGTCCAATACTGCCACGTCCCCGCGTTGTTCCGCACAATGGGCAGCCAAGCCGAGGACGCGAACGCGCTATAGGTGGTCCCGCCGTCAAAGGACAGAGCGTACCAAATGAACTGGCTGTTCAGGGTTTCGGTGCGGGCCAGGGCCTTGAGCGCGGTCCAGTCCGTGCAGTCCACGGCCAGGGACAGGGGGTAGACGACGCCGGTCGGGTAAGCCTTTGGCGCGATGGAGAAGGTCATCTCCAGGTTGGAGTTGCGGCCGCTGGAGGCGTTGTTGCCGGACACGCCGAGCAGCCTGTACTGGGTGGCGTAGAGTGTGTTCCCGGACAGGGAGTAGACCCGCGACGTGGTCCCGCCAAGGTCGGCGGCGGCGCTCACGTCCACCCAGGCGGACCCGTTGTGGACCTGCCACTTCCATGTGCCGCAGGTGGCGCTGTTGTAGTTTGCTACCGTGACTTCCTTGATACAAACGGCCTCGTCGAACTGGAAGGACAAGTAATGCCCAGCCACGGCGAGGCTCACCGGAAAGTAGATGTAGTTGTCCTCGCTGTAGACCGTGGAGCCGTCCACCACGTTGTTGGCAGTACCTGCCTCGACGAGCCCGGCCGAGGCCGTGACCGTGATGTGGGCCGTGCGGTCGCCCGAGGACAGAGCATGGGAATAGGTCGCTGCGCCGATGCCGTCGCTAAGGGCCAGGGCCGCGCCATTGAGCTTGCAGCCGTGTATCGCGGTGAGCGTCTTGGCTCCGGTGGTCAGGGTTCCGGCAAAGACCACGGAGTTGGCGGCAGTGCCGTCACCCGTGATGGACAGGATGGGATAGCTCACCCCATTGATGACCATGCGGCACCCAGCCTTGACACGAGCAGTAGCGGCCGTGTTGAAGTGGCCCGAGGTGTTGGCCGTGTCGCAGGTGAAGGTGGTGATGCTTCCCTTCTCGTCGAGGAACTGCGCCGTTGTCAGGTCCAGGGCCGTGACCGCGTTGTCCGCTCCGGCGTTGGAAATCCCTCCGCTGTCGATGGCAGCGTTGGTCAGCGTCACGTCGTCAGCATCAGCAAGGGTGTCGATCCAGCCGTTTCCGAGATACTGACGGGAGGCGGCGGCATCGCCTTCGGCCCTGGCGAACGCCTCGGCGGCGATGTCGGCCCGCAGGGAGGAAAGTTCGGCCTCGACGCCAGGAAGCGCGGCCTCGACGGCGGCCTGAGCGGCTTCGGCTGCGACCTGGGCGGATTCGGCTGCGGCAGCAGCGGCAGCGGCGGCGGCGGCATCAGCCTCAAGCTGCGGTTCGATGACTTCGAGATCGTCGATCCTCTGCCCGAGAGTCGCGACGGTTTCGGGCGACAGGTTGTCGATCATGAGGATGTCGCCGTTCTCGTCGAACCCGAACATCTTGCTTGCGCGGATCGCCTTCGGCGGAAGCTCAACATCAAAATCGTCGCCGTCCTGGAGAGGGAAGCGGATCGAGTTGTTGTTGCGCAGCGAAAGCTCCTGCATCATGCGAGTCAACATGTCGAGCGCCCGCTCGTGCGCAGCGGAGGGGAACGCCGTTCCGGTGTACGCGGTTTCCTG
Source organism: uncultured Thermoanaerobaculia bacterium (assembly GCA_964438135.1). Lineage (GTDB taxonomy): Bacteria > Acidobacteriota > Thermoanaerobaculia > Thermoanaerobaculales > Sulfomarinibacteraceae > CAYTJW01. The sequence continues at coordinate 43,086 of CAYTJW010000001.1, read as the reverse complement.
GCTCAGCGAAGTCTCGCTCGTAAACATAAGGGCAGTGAGGGCGGACGGGGCGGAAACGAACGTGACGGTGCAGCCAGAAGCCACACCGACGCCGCTGACATTGTAGTCCGTTCCACGGACAAGAAGCGTTTGCTCCCTGTACGTTTCGCTGCTCGGGTCGTTGTCGATGGAGTAGACGACCAGGGCGTCCTCGGAGAAGATCTTGAACCCGACGGCGAACTCCGTCGCGATCCCGTTCCCGAGCGCCAACGCCAGGGGGAGAGTGCTGGAAAGCGTCATCTATTCCTCCGAGTGGACTATCGGGCTGCGCCCGACATTCTTCGCGTTGAACCGCTCACGACGCGCCACGACTCCGGGCTGCAAGTATTCCTCGACGTTATCGATAATCGCCTTCTGGAAGGCAAGCTGAGTGTACCAGATGTTTTGTCCGGGCGTGTTCTGCCACGCGAGCCTGAACGCCTTGCGCGCCCAATCCTCGTCGCCTGTGAGCCCGGCGTAGAGGACGGACAGGGCGTCAACGCCCGTGCTGACCGCCGGCCCTCCTGCGGTGGAGATGGCCGACAAGATCCAGGGCCGGTTGTTGGGCGTGTCCATGAGCCCCGTCAGCACGTCGCCATAGACGCCCAGGAACCCGGCCTTGCGGAACGCGCCGACCGCGCTGCCCCAGGCATGCTTCCCGGTCACGTCGCGTGGGTAGTACCCCTGTGAAACGTCCGTGAGCCACTGGCTTGCGTAGCCCAGGACCATGCAGGTGGCGCACCACTTCGCCATGTCCATGCGGAACGCGCCGTTGTCGGGTCCGCCCATCAGGCCGGGGATCACGAGCCTGTCGGCCACGCCCACGGGGAAGCTGCGGAACATGGACAGGAACCGGAACAGTTCGCCCGGGAGCGTCCCGGGCCTCGTGCCACGGAGCAGCAGGTATCGGGTCCTGGAGTCCTGCTCGATCACGCCGGTTCTGACCTCGTCGGCCAGGAAGGCGTGAAGGTCGCGCTCCACGTCGCGGCGGAACGCCTCTATGTCGCCGCTCCAGCGGGCCTTCATCTCCCGGCCCTGGTTGCGGAGAAACTCAGGCGCGTCTTCGGGGATCTCGCGGAGCCCGTCGATGATCCTGCGCATCTCCGAAGGCGGCACGTTGCGCAGCAGTTCCGGCGTGACGTAGTTCCTGCGGTCGGGAGCCTCGAACGCCGAGCGCCTGATCATCTCCCACTTGGCCGCTCCGATGTTGTGCATCTGGAGCGAATACTGCATCCGTGCCGGAAGATCGTCGAACCCGAGATGAACGTGATCTCCGAGCCAGTTCTGGTTCATGCGAGAGCACATGCCGCGCATCATGTCGGTCCAGGAGGCGAGGGAGTTCACACGAAAGAACATGGCAAGGGCCTTGGCCGTCTTCCCGGGTTCATCGGCAGAGAACCGAGCGTGCATTTCTCCGGTGAGACTCTCGAAGGCGGTGACGAAGTAGGGGTACATGTCGGACACGTTGCCCATCGGGCCGGACTTGACGCCGACCCTGGACAGCGCCTCGCGCATGAAGCCGTTGCGAACCTCGCCATGGAGCGTGAACTGGTGGAACATCTCGCGCATGGCCCCTGTCCAGGACTGCCCCTTGAACATCATGCTCAAAAGCACGTTGCCGGGGTCGGCCACGGAAGACAGGACGGCGCGGCCGAGAGAGGCCATGGACTTTACTGCGCGCAGCATAGCCATGCGCGACGCGATGGTCTGGTTGACCGGGTGGAAAGTCTCGCCGCTGGCCTCGGCCAGGGCCATGCTGATGCCGCCGTCCTCCGGGTTCAGGGCTTGCTTGATGGTGGTCCCGATCAGCCGCCTCCCGTTGTTCACGTCGAGCGCTGAGAGCTTTGCCATCGCATCGGCGGCCTCGCGGATGCCGAGGTTGAGTTCGCCGGTTTCCAGCTTGCGCATGAGCCGCGACTTGATGAACATGAGCCCGCGCTCAGGCAGCGGGCCGAGGACGGAAAACAGCGCAGCCATGCGGGAGCGGTTCATCACCGTGTAGAGCATCTGAGACATGATGTCCGCGTTGCGCCCGAACTTCGAGTGGTAGTCGGCCCATGCGTCGCCGTCGCGAAAGAACAGGTCTTTCGAGAGTTCGAAGTGCTGCGCCAGCTTGTCGGTCACGGCGAAGCCCTCGGTGAGCCCGTCGATCTTGTCGATGTGCTTTTGCACACCGCGCTCGGTCATGGCCCGCCAGTACCCTTCGAGGAACTTCATGCGGGCAGCGTCCGTCGCGCCAGGGCCGCGCAGCCCGGGGACATCGGCATTTGGGAACGCCTTGTCCCAATCCAGGTTGCGCATGAGCGATTCGATCCAGGCGTCCTTGTTCGAGGCGATCATCCTGTCGAGATCCGTCGCGGAAGGGACGTGCCCTTTGAGGTAGCGGATGGAGAGGCCCTGATCGTTCATCACGATTCTGGACGCATCCATGATGTTGCGCAACGTCTGAGCGCAGTGGATGACGGCGGACTGCTTCGGGTCGAGAGAATCGAGGTCGTCGCGATACAGCGCCTTGACCACTTCGCGGTTGAACTCCGACCACTTCGCCTTCCCTTCCGGGAGAATCGAGTTCATGATCGCACGGACTTCGGGGTGGTCGTTCATGAACTTCGTGAGCGGAGCCATCAGCGCGTTCGTGAACCCGGCCTGTCTGGAGGCAGCGACGCGCAGGAGTTCATTGTTGAGCGCGGCGATCAGGTTCGGCTTGCGGCCACTCTGGACTTGCGAGATGACCGTGCCGATGACCCTGGCCTCAGTGTCCTTCGAGAACTCGAAAGTCTTGACCTGCTTGTACACGGCGTCGAGCCGGTTATTCTTGAACCTGTCCCCGATCGCAGCGTAGAGCGCATCCCGGTTCGTCTTGGACAGGAGGGTCAGAACTTCGTTCGTTGTCGCGCTGCCGAGTTCTATGCCAAGGTCCTTCGCCGTTTCGGCGGCATGGTCATTGACATAGTCCACGAGAAGCGCGGCCTCTCGCGGACTGATACCAAGGGCTTCCGAAAGCCTTTCGATGCAGGGCATCAGCAGATCTCCCCGATTTTGGAAATGTTCTCACCACCCTGCCGCGCAACATCGAAGAACGCCCTGGCCCGCGACAGCGCCATGAAGTCCATGGGTGGAGTATCCTCTTTCCCGTAGAGCGGGTCAATGCCCTGCTCCATGTAGTCCAGGTACTCCTGCACCGCCTTGACGCGCTCGACCTCGGCCCGCTCAGCGGCGTGAGGAGCGCCGGCTTTCTTCACCGCAGCTTCCGCCTTGGACTTGGCCGCGTTGAAGTCCTCGGCGCGATTCGCAAGCCTGTTCACCATCAGCCCGCTTTCCGTCTTGACAGTCTCGATCCCGACGCGAGGCGCAGAGGTTTTCCCGCGCTGCGCCATTTCCCTGGACACAGCGTCAACCCCGGATCTCGCCTTGATCAGCATCGCAGCCAGACGGCCCTTCTCGACGTTGTCCGTCGCAGCGGAGAGTTTTTCCTGAATGCGGAGTTCCTCGCGCTCCCAATGCTCGGCGATCCTGGAAAGAGTTTCGGCGTCGAACATGGACAGGTGGTTCTGCTTGTAGCCCTTGTCGATCCAGAAGTGGCTTTCGCCGCCGCCTTCGATGAACTCGTAGTCGCGAAACGTGTTCTGTTCGTCGAACGCGGCCAGCATCCCGAGATCGTCCCTTCTCGCTTCGCTGGCCCTGCCGGCTGCGAGTTCGAGAAGATCCCTGTCCCCTTCCTTCTTGAGCCGGTCGGCGCGCTTGATGTTGCCCTCGTCGATCCGCTTCTCCTCAAAGGCCCTGCGCCCGAGGTATGAGAGCGTGTCGAGGTCGCGCTCATTGTAGATCGCAACGCCTTCGGACGTGGGGCCAGCCATGATCTCGATCCGTTTCCGCTCAGCCACGGCGTTGAGCGCACGGATCACGTCGCGCTCCATCGCGGTCCTCGCGGCGTTGACTATCACGTCACGCGACCCGTTGAACTCGCGGGCCGAATCACTGGCGAGGACATGCTCATACGCGGCCTCGTATTCCTTGAGCGCGGCATCCCTGATCGCGAAGACTTTTTTCGCAAGCTCAGGGTTAGCTTGCATCTCGGCTTCCAGCGCCTTCATGCTTTCGAGTTCGGTCTTGGTGAGGCGGCCGGCGAACCCAAGCTCCTCGATTTCCGTGTGAGCCAGGAAGGCCCTTGCCGCTTCGGCGGGGACCCAGGCGTCGGAGTGCGCAGCGACAACGTCGGAGATGACCTTCGAGTGGGCCTTGCGAACGGCGGCGTAGGCACCGGCGATGCGGTCTTCTGAAAGCGAGATGTCCGCGTCGGCCTCGTACTTTTTGGCCTCGGAGATGACGGCGTCAACGGCATCGGCCGCATCCTTCCCGGCGAATTTCCGCACGACGCCGAGAAGCTCATTGCGGCTTGCGGATGAGAAGTCCGACGCGAACTTCTCCCAGGCAGAGCGCCACGCTCCGGTCACGAGTTCGCCGTTGACATCCTTCCATGTGTCCCACAACTTGAGCGGATCGGACGGCAAAAGGCCACGGCCATAGAGGTCGCGGATCACGTCCTTGGTCATCTCGTAGGTGTGAAGAATGCCAAGTCCGCGCTCATTCGCCGCATCGACAAGGTCGCGGTGAACAAGCATCACGGAGCCTTCGCGTTCAGCCAGGACGTACCCCTGGTACTTGCCGACCTTCGCCTGGAAGTCCTTGACGTAGTAGGCGGCATCGCGGTTGAAGATGGCAGACTTGAGCATGGCGGCGAGTCCGTTTCTCGTGAGCCCGCCACGGTGCAGATCGGCAGCAAGCCTCGCACGGGTGCGGTCAGGGTTCATCGCGGTCACGGCATCGTAGGACCCGGGCTTGCGTCCCGGCACGTCGAAGACCATGTTGCCCTGCTTGTTGACCTTCACACTGGCAAGCGCCCAGGTCCCGTCCTTCGTCTTGACGAGCCGGACATCCTCGGGGAGCCGGTCGAGAACGTCCTGCGCCAGAGAATAAGCCTCGGCCGCCTTCGGGGTGTCGGAGTCGCGCACGGCCATGGCGATCTGCTTGATGATGCCGATCGTGTCCACTGCGCTCTTGCCCATCGCCTTCGCGGCTTTCTCCGTCGCGAGAAGCTCGGACTGCATCAGCTTGACGGCCTCGGCCTTCATGGTGGGATCGACCGTCGGCTCGGCGGCGACGACCTTGGGGCCGAGGTTTTCGTCAACGATCGCATGAGCCGCTTCCCGCAGTTCTTCCGGGACAACGGCGTCCACGACCTGTTTCGCGACGGGGTGCGCCACGCTGGCGGACTGGATCTCGGGGGCCTTGGCCTCGGGGATGATGGGCTCGGCGCGGCCGGCCCTCCGGGCTTCGGAGGCGAGTTCTTCAACCCGGCCCTGGAGATCCTTGAGGGCGCTCATGATCTCGCGGAAGTCCTGCTTCGCGGGACGGTCCCCCTTGCTGACCATGGCCTCGATCTCGGCCAGCCTGGACATGACGGCGTCGTGGCGGTCCAGGCTCTCCTGCGCCTTGCGGGCAACAGCCTGGGCCAGCCCGGTCAGACCTTCCTCGGCCTTGTCGATGCGCCCGGACACGTCGGACAGGGCGACGTCAGCGGCCCGCTTTTCCACGCGCCCCATGGCTTCCTCGACGTTTTTCCGCACGATGGCGTCGGCATGGGTGATCCGGTCCCCCTGTTTCTCGCCAGCGCCAAACAGGCTCTTGACCCTGCCAAAGAGGCCCTGTGCCGTCTGTCGCGTCGTTTCGGGGATGATCCCGACACTCGGGTCGCCGGGCTCCCTTAGAATGCGTCTGACGGCCTCCTGCGCCTCGGGAGATCCGCCGGCCACATCGACCATCTCGCGCTCGACTCCGGCGGACATCTCCTGGCCGACACGGGTGGAGAGGTCTGCGGCCTGGGCCATGGCGGCATTGCCGCCAAGATCCACGTCGAACACGTCCTTTTCGTGGAGTTGGGCCATGGCGTCCAGGAGCGACTGCGTCGCCTTGGCCGCTTGCTCGGCCCTGACCCCGTGGTGGTAGTGGAACGCGCCACGGACGCCGCCGATCGTGCCACCGAGGGCGGCGGCGGCGGCGAAGTCCTGCATTGCCTCGGCCATGCCGTACTCGTCACCCTCACGGCGCATCACGTCGCTCAGCACGGGGGCAATGACCGCGGCCTGGGCGACGTTTTCGGCAGCGCCGAAGGCTCCGGCCCGCGCAGCCATGCCGAGCCCCGTCTTGGCCCCGCGCACCCAGGCCCCCATCTCTCCGACGATGGGCACGAAGTTAAGGGGGTCCATGGCCCCGGCGACAAACTGACCCGACATGGCCAGGGCGATCTGGCCCGGTCCGGTGTACTGACCGAGCATGATGTCGCGCACCCTGCGCGCATCGTGCATCTCCGCGTTGACCTGGGCCGAGGCCCTGTTCAAGTCAGGGGACCAGACCATGCCCTGCCGGAAGTACGGCCCCTGTTTCCACTCGGCCTCGGAAAGCGGAGCGTATGCCGCCTCGGCCCCGAGATGGGCCTTGATGGTCGCCTCGCGGAACCCGCGTTCGATGACGTGCGGAGTCCCGTAGTCAAGGCCAGCGGAGAAGTTGCGCTTGAAATAGTCGAGTGCCCCGACGCCACCGTTGTTGTAGAAGTGGGCGAGGCTTTCTTCCGGCGTTGATGCGTTGAACAACGGCTGCATGGCTACTCCGGCTTGACCGTGAACGCACGGGTCAGCATGTCGAGGGGACGCTCGGCTGCGAACTCATAGTACCAACGCTGCAACTCCTGGAGATACTCGGCCGAGTCGCGCAACTGGCCGTATGCCGAGGCAAGCCACGGCATCTCGCGCTCGATCTTGTCGGGGAGCGAGGCGAAGAAATCCTCGTTCAGATGGACATCCGCGAACTGCCCCTTCATGTACCCGGCGAACTCCTGCGCCATGGAAGCGACCGCGCTTGGGACCGTCTTCTCGTGCGTCTTGGGCTCGACAAGGTGCTTCGCCAGATCGCCATCCGAGAAGGTTGCGATGTAGCTGCGATCACCGTCCAGGCGTTGCAGGGCGAACATCTCTCCGTCGCTCACGAGCCGCGTGTTCGCCACGTTCCGCCCGATCTCGATACCGGCCCGCTCCTGCAAGAGCGTTTGCAAAGCCTTGTCCGAGAGGGGCGGCTGGCGCACACCGTTCATCGTCATCACGAACGTGCCGTCAGGCCCCTTTTCGATCTGGCTCACGCCGATCGTCTTGAGCCAGCCGGCATCCTCTGCGGAGACACCGTGCTTCGACGCCTTCACGCCGGCCACGAACGCTCCATAGGCTTCCTCGTTCACCGGGAAGCCGGAAACATTGGCGACGAACTTTCTCCAATTCTGCCACGGACGCAAAGCGTCAAGCATCCCCTCGGTCGTCTGGCTCCCGGCCTTCAAGACCACGTCGATCTTCGACCCGGACCAGAGTTGCGGCGAGTCCTGATACGCCGTGTACTGTCCGCTGACGGCTTCGAGGATTTCATCACGGCGATCCTTCGGCAGAAGCAGGAGCGAGGCCGCGAGGTCCCTCGCCACTCCGGCAGCGTGGATGTCGCCCTGGCCCGACAGTTCGAGCATCTTCCCGATGACGGGATGCTTCTCAAGCTGACGCGCCTTGTCGCTGATCATGATCTCAGCGTCGTCTTTCTTCTCAAGGTGGAACCGCTCCTGGATAATGCGCGTCCCGTCGTTGCCGGACCTCAGCGCGAGGAACGTGCCAAGGAAGTCGTTGTACCCACCGTTGAGCGCGCCGGAAAGACCGGCGAAGACCGGCGGTACTTTGAGTTCCCTGAGCGCCTGTTTGCGCAGTTCGCCGTCGCCGCCGAACCGCTGCAAGACTGTGTTCAGGTTCTCGGCGGCGCGTCGCGGATCGAGCGGCATCTTGTCTTCGCCGCCCTGGAGCGCCATGCCGATGTTGGCCCGCTCCGATCTGGAGAACAGCCTCGGCATGTACGTCGGGTCAGAGGCGTACTCGCGCTGCAAGTCCATGTTGCGGCGGGCGACGATGTCTCCGTGCATTCCGCCGAGGACCTCGACACGAATCTTATCGGCGGAAGCCGGGTCGCCGCCGGACAAGTCGTTGATGACGGACTCCCTGGCCTCGTCACCGAAGACTCCGGCGGGGTCATCCTGGAACGCCTTGACGCGCTGAGCCGCCATGGACCGCATGACGGCATCGACGCGCATCTGGACTATGGCATCCGTTGTTTCGTTCACTTGCCTTCCTCCATCAGAAAGTCAGGACCGAGAATGCTCTTATCCTGCGACAGCGAAGGCTTGGACATTCCCTGCGCAGCGAGGCGCAGCATGAGGGCGCTCACGAAGGAAATCTCCTCCTCGTCTTTTTTCAGCGAGGCATCAGCGGCATCGACCATGCCCTTCTTTTTGTATCCTTCCGAGCGCATCCGCGCAGCGTCACGGGCTGCTGACACGCGATCCTGCAAAGCCTTGAACTGCGCTTGGTCGCGCAAGCCTTTTTGGACCTCATACGGATTGCCACCGAGGAACTGTTTGATCTCGGATATGTTCTGCGAAAACGTCGCACCGCCGGCTGCGATCATGTCGCTCCCTTCAAGCCGGTTGTCGAAGTCGCGCTGTTTCTTGAGCGCGTTGTTCGCGTACTCGTTCTGCTTCTTCGCGGCTGCAAGCACGTCATCGTCAACCATCCCGCGATACCGCTCGACAACGGAGTTCGCAGCGTCCATGGAGCCGGTCTTGTAGCCTTCGGCCTGGGCAAGATCGAGTTCGGTGCCGAACGCGGAAGACGCCGCCTCGCGGCGGGCCTTGTCGAGCGACACCGCGATCAGTGCGGGGCTGGCCCCGGCTCGGACAAGCAGGCCGCCAAGCTCCTGCGCCGACATGAACTCGGACCCGCCGCCTTCCGCGAACACGAGCGAAGGGTTTTTCTTCGCTGCCAGCTTGACCCGGTCCAGGGCGGCGCGGAAGTCCTGCTCAGCGACCTTCACACCCTCCTCGTTCTGCTGGCCGAGGGCGTCGGAGATGTCGCGAATCTGAGACTCGCCGATGCGGAGCTTCACCGCTTCTGCGACCTTCGGATCGTTGAACTGCGTCAGGCGCTCGTCGAAGCGCGTCGAGAACTCGCTCCACTTCTTTGAGATCTTCTCGTGAAGCCCGTCCGCATTCGTGCCCTGCGACGCCTTGATCTCATTCCTGATCTCCGATGAGAACTGCGAGATCTCGGACTCTATTCCGGCGCGTATCCGAAAGTCTTCGAGGTCGTTCTTCTTGTCGTAATACTCGGAGCTTGCCGCCTGGATCTCGCGCATGGAGCCGCGCACACGAGCGCCAAGCCGCTCGGCCTCGCGGCCGGCGTCGTAGTTGGAAACAGCGTGAAAGAGGTTCGTGAACCCCTGCGCAGCCGGGATGACGCTGGCGTCCTTGAAATCCTCGCGCCCTCCCTCAAGCATCTTTGCGCCCTGAGAGAGATCGATCGCGCCCTTCTTGCTCATGGTTGCCCCCAAAACTTCTTGTCGTCAGCGTCCCAATTCGCGTAAGCCTTCGCGCCGGCTCCTGCGGCGTCGGAGAGCCCGCCGAAGATGCCGCCCCAGGACTGCGCCGAAGCCTGGGCGTAGGCCGAAGACTGCGTCGCGTTGGCCGTCGCGGTTCCGAGTTGCTCCGTGACCTTGGCGTCGGACAATGCGACGTTCGCTTCGTCGAGCTTGCGCGAGATCCGGTTCTTCCACTCCCACCCGAGCGTCGCTTCGCCGAGCGCGTCGTGACTCTTTTCGAGATCCAGGACATCCTGGATGGTGGTCCCGTTGATCTCGAATCCCGAGCCGGCTGCGGCCACAAGACGCTCACCCTGCGCGATCTTGTTCCTGCGCTGGAGTTCCCGCTTCTCGATCGAAGCCTTGACCTCCATCGCCCTCTTGTCGAGCATTGACTTGTCGGCATTCGACCGGAGAATGGCCGCTTGCTGCTGCGCCTGAGCGCGTTGCAGGTTCGCCAAGTTGCGGCCCTGCGCTGCCGTAGCCGCGCTTGCCATATAGCCAGAGCCGATGGAAGCCAGGGCGGAAACGCCACCGGCAATCAGCAACGCTGTTCCTTCACCCATCAGCTTCCCTCCTCCCATTCATAGACGAACCCGAGGACGTTACAGGCAGTCGGGCCGCTGTGGATCATGTAGAGCGACGACTCTGGCGAGTACGTCGATTGGACATAGACCTCGAAGTCACCGCTGTACGGAGGAAGCGGACCATCCATCGGGTCCGGCCCCTTTCTGAAATCGAGCGGCTCCCACTTCGACGGGTCGCTGTAGCTATCCGAAGTCACGCACCACATGTTGCCGCCGGTATTGTACAGCCTTGCGAAGACGTTCGTGATCCTGAGATTCATGCCCTGCACCGTGCCATACGGGAGCTTCTGCTCGATGTTCTGCGTCTGGAGTTCCGACGTGACCTTCAACCCGGCGATGATTTTGCTGGCAGTGATGGAGCCGGACGCATCGACGAGCGGGGCAGTCCCGGACGCAGACACGGTCTGGCTGTTGATCCAAACACCGTCGGCGTAGATGTCGATTTTCTCGCCGATCAAGTGGTCAAGGCCGGTGATCGTGCTGATCGGAGTCCCGCTGTAGTTGAGCGCGCAAGCGAGGTATCTCCAATCGGACACGTCGCGGTACTCGCGTTCCTGCATCTCGACGAATCGTCTGGTCGCACCGTTGATGGTTCTGTTCGTGCAAAGCCAAAGCTGATCAAACCCGTCGTCGTCGGGGAGTGTCTCGATCGACTCAGTGATGGCCCCGCCGAAGTCGTGCCGATGCCAAGCTGCGACCTTCTCGTTTTTCAGATACGTCATCGCACACACGGTCCCGTCAGACCGCAGAACAAAAAGCTGGCCGAACGGCTGCTGCTGCCAGCACATCACCACGATGCCTTCTTCGCGGAACAGATGCTCAGCGTAGATAGTCAACTGGTCCGACCTGTACGAATCGTTCTCCAGGTCGTAGGACATGCCACGGATGTTCTTCATCGACCGCTCGGCGTAGAGGACCACCGTGTCAACATAGATCGCGTCCAGGACAGAGGACCCGAAGGCCGCTTCGGGGAACGCACGGATCTTGGTGGGGGCAAGCGAACCGCCGGTTTCAGTGGACATGATTCTCCATACGGAAGAATCAGTGCCTATCCACAGATCCTTGCGCGAAGCGCCCCACATGGTCCCCTCGACTTCCGATCCGCCGACAAGCTGCAAGAACATCGCGCTCGAATCGTCTTCGGGGTTCGATGCGTCGAACTTGTAGAAGTCGTCCGTGTTGCTGAACCACATACCGTTCGGGTGTTCCGAGTTCCCGAACAGGATGTGGCGCTTCTCGAAGATATGACCCGCCCTCGGATAGCCGTTCGCAGGATCGTCGAAAGCCCGCCACGCCCAATCGTAGGAGGCGACGGGGTGATCAGGCTTCACACGCCGGAAGTCCATCCTCGACAGCGTAAGCGTCTTGCCGGCGGCTCCGCTGTACGAGATGGTGATGGTGGCCTCGACCGTGTCAGGGTCAGAGGGGTAGCTGTTCGTGTCTGCGTCGTAGTCCATCTGGCCGTGGACATACTCGCCCATGTCCAGGTTGAACGCGATCACGCCGTCCCCGATCTCGATGTAGTCGATGTTCGTCACCGTTTCGGTGTAGTCTGCCTCGGTCATTACCGCTCCGGTCGCGGTGTTGTAGTCCTGGGTCACGATCTTGACGTTGACCTTGTTGGACGCACTCACGTCGCCGGAGATGTCCATGACGCAGAGATACTTTTCTTCGTACCTCAAGTCGAACTTTTTGCTCACCGAGAACGCTGCCGTTCCAACGACGGAGTCGCTCGTGTTCGTCGATGGCGTGCCGGAGTTTACACGCCACTGCGGGAAGATCTCAATCCCTGAGCCGTCAGTCGTCGCCGTAACCGGAGCCCCGCCGGATGTAGCGGAAAGCTGGAACGTGTCTGTAGTCACGTTGACGACATAGTAGTAGTTCCCGCTCGTAAAACCGGTAGGCGCGGCGACGGCTATGAGCTTGACCTTGTCTCCGTTGGCAAGACCGTGCGCCGTTGCCGTGAAAATGTCAGTCCCATTCGCGAAGGTCGCGCTCATGGACGCTTCGGAGAAGAAGTCTTTGCCGTAAGCCTTCTCGAATTGCCCGTCGCTGATCTCCTCGCGGACAATCGCCGTTGCGGTCTTGGCGTCTGAAACGGCTGTGATCTCGACTTCGCCGTCCAGGATGCGCATCTTTCTTCCGATCTGCTCCGCTGCGAAGATGTCGTCGCGGGCCGAAAGCGTGACCTGACCGCTACGGCCAGAGAACACGATGTAGGAGTCCTCGAACTGGTTCGGTTCACCATGCGGGCCGAACGCGAACAGGACGGAGTTGATCTCCCAATCCGCGTGGCCGTTCCGCACGATGCGCTTCGGGTAGTGCCCGACGTGGTAAACGAACATCACGTCGCGGTACTGCCGGACGCGAATGGACGCGATGTCAGCCTCGGTGTAGTCGGTTTCGATTTCGTATGGGACGCCGGCCGAAGTGATGATGCCGTCGTCTGCGAAAAACCTGAGATACCCTCCGACCTCCGTTGCGCCGTCCATTCTCCCGCCCTCAAAGCACAGGATGTACCGACTCTGGCTGGAAACCATGAACCGCACAAGTCTTGGAACGCGGGTTTCGTCGCGGAGTTCATAGATGAACCGTGTGCCGGGGTCTTTCGACACGCCGCCATACGGCTTGACTGTGAAGTTCTTGATCTGGCGCGCAGAGTTGAAATACTTCTCAAGGTCCATGCGACCGTTGAGAAGCGGAGTGAACTCGCCAGCGGTGAAGTTCGTCCACGGAGTTCTGTACGGCATGGCTAACTCTCGTCCGCCCACTGCGTCGGGTAGATCAGCGGCTCAGACCACCCGAGCCGCGCAAAGGCGTAGTCGTCTATGCCGGCCGCTCGCTCGAGTTCGCCGCCGATCCTGTCCGCATCGCAGGCTTCTTCGAGCTTGGACACGGAAAGCGCCTCGACAGCCGGTAGCTTCTTATCGCCAATGCCGATCGTAATCGCCGCATTCATCGCGAGGCGCGCAGCGATGGCCGAGATAAGGCTCTGCGGCATTTCGCTGTACGGGATTTCAGCGACGTAGATCAGATTGATGGCGTTGGTATTGGCGAGGATCTTGCGGCCCTCGTATGCATAATCCTTGTTCGGGAGCCTCACGCCGTTGACGAACCATGGCTTCACACACTGCGGAGGCATGGCGAACGAGTAGGCCCAGCCGAACGGCACAGGGGTCGCGGAAGGGGAGATCTGCACGCGGCGCAGACACGGGGACCACGGGAAGGCTTCAAGGATCTCCCGCTTCGAGATCGGCAGAAGCCGGCGCAACGCGATGCTGCGCTTGTTCGCGTCGTTGAGGACCATCAGCGTGTCGGCCCCCACCATCATCAGGGCGAGGTTCGCAACGTCGATGTCTGTGGCGATGGCGTATTCTTCGGACATGTGGCCTCCAAGTAAGAGGGGGCGGGGCAAAAACGCCCTCGCCCCCTCTGTAGCTCAATCAACGCGAATGCGCTAGTCCTGGGCTTCGATGTACTCCAGGACCAGGATGATCGTGCCCGTGGCGGCGGCACCGCCGGAGGTCAGGATCATGTCGGTCTCGTTGGCCAGCCCGCTCTCGACCTCGGCGATCTTCGGCGTCAGAGGGGTGTTGAGGTTGGCCGTGTTGCAGGTCGTGGCCGCGAGGAAGCGGTCGGCCGTGGTCCCGTCGCCCAGGGCCAGGGTCACGCCCGAGCCGAGCGCGTCGGTGACGAGCTTGCCGGAGAGCAGCCGGGCACCCTTGGGCAGCTTGTCCATGTACAGGAGACTGCCGGAAGCCATGGCAGCGGCCTCGTATTTGCTGACGCGGATGCGCTTCTTCCCGCCCCGGGTCGGCCCCTCCATGGGAACCGACGGCTTGGTGGTCAGCGCGGTCATCTCGTTGGAGTAGAAGTTCGCCATTGTGCCCTACCTCCTTGTTATTCCGTGCACTGGATCTCGGCCACTTCCGTTTCGGCGGTGCGCACAGCGCCGACGGTGCAGGAGGTCCAGACCTGGGTGATGTAGTTCTTGTCGGGCCGAGGATCGGCGCGGCTCTGGAACTTCTCCGGCTCGATCAGGGCGATGCCGGAGCCCTTCTTGAAGGCGAGGCACGAACGGGTCGTGCTGGACTTCGGCAGGAGGTTGGTCCAGACGAAGTCGAAGCCCAGGAAGGAGTTGACCTCGCCGTGGACCAGGGCCTTCACGGAGTTGTAGTCGCTCGACGTGACCTCGGTGGTCCCGAGCAGGTTGTCCCGCTGCGTCGGAGTGCCGACGAAGACCCAGGCACCGTCCTCCTCCTCGTTCAGACCCAGGAGCTTGCGCAGAGCGCGGAGCTTGGCGACCGTGAGGCCCGTGCTGCCGTGGACGATGATCTGGTCGGTCTGACTGGCCCAGGTCACGGTGTTGCTGCGTTCCTTGCCGACGGTCACGTTGGCGAAGGCGGCGGCGATGGCGACGCGGTCCATGAGGCGGGCGAAGCCCTTGCTGGCCTCCTGGACGATCTTGCCGGCCGGGTCGTAGAGCATCTGGAGCTTGTCCTGGGAGTCGATCAGCGTCGCCCAATCGTAAGCCTGGGCGACGTACCAGCGGACGTAGTAGTCCACGTTCTGGAGCCGGGTGTCGGCGTAGCGCCCCTCGCGCTGCACCGGCTCGACCTTGCCGATGGTGTCGATGGAGCCGGCCTCGCCGCGCAGCGTGTACGAGTGGTCCAGGTACCCGTACAGCTTGCTCACCTTCTGCTGCGCCATGGCGCGGACATTGTCCGCGAACTGGAGCACCTTGTGGTTGTCGATGGTGATGATTTCCGCCATTGCCTACGTCCTCCTTCTCATTTTTTGGGTTTGACGATCGAGGGCGCAGGTTCTTCCCTTGCCGCTTCGTCGCGCCCGAACAGCACGAACTTCGCCAACTTGTCTGCCTTCTCGCACGGCGCGCAACGGTCTACTTCGGCACCGTTCTGCATCACCATGTTGAGGCACAGTAGGCGAACGAGAACGACGTTGTCCAGGTTCGACGCATCAGTTGTTATGTTCGTTGCCATCAGTTGTTTCCCATGCGGTTCGGAGTTACAAGCAGGTACAACTTGTCGATCTCCTCCAGGGCAGCCTTGTGCGCCGGATCGCTCTTGTTCCAGTAGGCGTGGTTCTTGTTCTGCATGACTGCGGCGATCTTCGCTTCGGCCTCGGCGACGGTCATGTTCCCCTTCTTGTCGCCGCCGCGCAGCTCCTTGAGCTTCTCCTCGCCGACGGCGGAAGCATAGAACTCGCCGAGCTTGGTCAGGAACCCCATCACGACGCGGTTGCTGCCGTAGGCCGGGTCTTCGAGGAACTTCTCGATCTCATCGGCGCTGTCCCCGGCGATGGCGCGGACTGCCAGCGACATGTTGCGGAAGACCTCGGGAGCGCGCTGACCGTACTTCTCCTGGAGTTCGCGGCTGACGAGTTCGGTGGTTTCGTTGAGCGCCTGGCGCTGCATGGCGACGCCACGGGACTGCATCTCGTCCCACGCCTTCATGATCTTCTGCGCGCCTTCCTTGGTGACGCCGGCTTCGTGGAACACGCCCTGCGCCCAGGTCGCCAGTTCGGGGTTGAAGGTCAGGCCGGACTCGGCGGCGTAGCCGGGGTCCTTGAACTCGTAGCCCTCGGGCTTCTCCGGCACACCGATCTGAGCGCGGAAGGCGGCGATCTCCTCGGGCGTGGCGTCGGCCCCGGGGATCTTGACCATCCCCTTGCCCTCGACCATGGCCTCCAGGCTGATCAGCTTCTTGCCGAGGGCCTCGGGAGAGTCGATGCCGTGGAACGCCTTGCTCTTGCCGAGTTCGCCGAACATGTTGACGAACTCCTCGCCGGACAGGGTCTTGGCACCGGGAGCGCCGGCCGGAGGCGTCGCAACATCACCGGCCGGAGCGCCAGCGGGCGGCGTTGCCGGAGCGCCGGCGGGCGGCGTTGCCGGAGCGCCGGCGGGCGGCGTCACAGCCGCTGCCTTGGAAAATGCGCTACCGCCGCTTTCCGAAGAAGCGCCCGAAGGCGTACCAGCGGGCGGGGTTCCGCTCGGCGTCGTCAGATCTGCCATTGTCGTTGACCTCCGTGGGTTGTGGTGTGGGCTTGAACTCGTCACCGTAAACGAGATTCTTGATTTCCAGGATCATATCGCGCAAGTGCTCGTTCGCGTAAGTCTGGAGCGGATCTCCGGGCACGATCGCGCTCTTGTCCATGAAGCACTGGTCCGCCAGCCAGACGAAGAACATCTCGAAAGCCAGCGAAGAACGCAGTTGTTCGACGCTGGCCTGGAAGCCGAGGGGATTGATGTCGTCGATCTTGATCATGGCTCCCCCTTATTGCAGGAACGGGGACATTCGCGCAAGCCCCCCACCCGAAGATTCCTGCGCTGCGGCGATGTCCTTCACAGCCCCCGCCATGTTGGCCGCTCCCTGGCTCCCGGCCAGCATCATCTGCTGCTGCTGCTCGGCGTCCTGCTTCTGCTTGAGAGCGGCCATGAACTCGGCCGGGTCGTGCAGGACTTCGAGCGGAGCGCCGAAGCTCTTGAAGACGAACTGCAAGAATTTCGACTCGTCAACGGCGTCCAGGATCGCCGGCTTCGCGTTCGCCATGGGAGTGACCATGTCCATGGCCGACACGAGCCCCTGGATGTCGGCGATTGACTGCTGCTTCTGGAGCGGGTTGGAGATCCTGATCCGAAGCCCGCCCTTGAGGACGGCCTGGGGCGGCGGCGGGATCTTGCCGGCACGGCGCATGATGTCGAACGTCCGCCTTCCAAGCGGCTCGTTGACCTCGACCATGCTGCGGCCCTGGATCGGCGAGAAGATCCGGTTGTTCTCCTCGGCCCGGCGGATGACCTCCTCCTTCGTCATGCGGTCGCCCTCGCGGATGCGCAACTGATCAACGTAGAAGTCGCGCTGCACGGACTCGCGCATGTCCTGCTTCTCGGCCCGCACGTCGGCCATGTGCTGACCCTGCGGGAACGCCTGGACCAGGGCCGAGCCGCCCTTGAGCGCGGCGGCTCCGCTCTTGCGGTAGTAGTTGAGCGCACCGCTCGACAGGTCGATCGGGCCGACAAACGCACGGTCAGGCATCATCAGCGCCGGGTCAGTCATCTTCTGAGCAGCGCGAAGCGTGTGCTTCTGGAGCATGTGAAGCTGCCGCGCATCAGGCAGGGCGAGGGAGCCCGGGCCGTGGCCGATGCGCTCCCCGGTTTCCACCGTGAAGCGTCCGACGCACAGCGGGTTCTCGTAGTAGCCTCCGATGGACAGGCAGTGGTAATCATCGACGCCGATCCAGACGCTCTCATAGGGCCGGTTCAGCTTGTGCCAGCGCGGAATCGGGTGGAACTCCTCACGAGGCCGGACCACCTGGATCACGCGGTAGCGGTCACGGTAGAGCGTGTCCTCCTTCTCGCAGGACTTCTTCATGGCGGGAGAGAGGTTCTCAACACCGAACTCGGTCGCCAGCCAGCGGGCCGTCGGGTAGAGGACGCGGACGGCCGTGTCCGGGATGTCCTCGTCGTTCACGTCCCACAGGATCTCGTTCAGCGGGATCGCCTTGTAGCGCACCACGCTCGTCGGGCTCGGCTCAGTCCACATGGGCATGTTCCCGAACGCGCACAGGTCGGCGTAGCCCTCGTGAAGCTGGCAGTGCAGGTTGGACTTGACCATCGTGCGGAACATGCTGGCGTTGACTTCCTGCATCCACTTGCGCACGTCCCACCGCTTTTCGAGCCGGTCATCCTCGGGGACAACCTCGCACCAGATCTGCGCAGGGTTCGTGAGCATGGTGTGCAGGAACGCCGTGAGCATCCCAAGGCTCCACATAGGCGTCCCGTCGTAGATCTTGCGGAAGTCAGGGCGCGTCTTGTCGCCGGAGAACATAGCCACCTTGTACGGGTAGATGTTCTCGGCGATCTCTTTCCAGTGCGACTCGTAGTTCCCGCGATCCGCGCTGAGCGCCTCGTACATCTTGACGTAACGCGCAACCTGCTGGCGATCCATCTGGCCTCCTAGCCGCCGAGGGTGCGGCTGTACACGGACCCGGAAGCCGCCGGGGAGCCGAGCGCGTCGTTGGCAGTGGCATAGACGCTCTTTTTCGCAGCGAGAGCCGCCTGTTTCTGCGAGGTCGCGTCAACCTCTGAACTCGAAGCCTTCTTCGCGTCCGGGTCAACCGGCTCTTTCGCCGGCTTCGCCGTCGGGTACTGCACCGTGGCCGGTGCGCTCACCCCTCCACCCTTGCCACCACCACCGCCGCCGCCCATATCACTCCTCCTCGCTGTAGATTTTTTCGTACAGGACAAAGTCGCGTCCGTCCAGGTCGTACTTCTCCAGCACACCTACGGCACGGAAGCCGAGGAATGCAAGGAACCGGGCTCCAGTTGTAAAGCCGTCGAGCGCGACTGCTTCAAGGCGGTGCAAGCCCCACTGCCGCACCAGCGACTCAGCCATCTTCCGCGCAGCCCTGGCGAAGGCCAGCGGGCACTGCTCCTTCACATGCCTGGATGGGACCAGGAACAGCCTCGCGCTCCCGCCTCCTATGCCGAAGAACTGCGGGAACGCGCCTGCTATGCCGAGAACCATGCCTTCCGCGTCTATGAACGAGCAAACCCTGCACGAAGACTGGCTGGCTGCGATGATGAACTGTTCAGGGTCTGCACCGAACCCCGTGAATGACGAAAAAGCCTCCTGCTCAGGGTCAAACAGTTTCGTATGGAACGGCTTGAAGTCTATAATGCTGACCGGAAGCCGGACCATTGCGTTACTCGGTGAGCTTCGCTGCATCTTCAACGCTGATGAACATCTGCGCCATAGGGCGAAACCCGAAGTAAGCAATGAACCTGTCATATACAGCCCCGCCGTCGTCGCTCCGCGTCAACATGACGCGCTTGATGCCAGCCTCAGTGATAAATGTCTTCACGAGCGCGATGAAGTCCTGCTGCATCTCGCGTATCATCGCACCAGTGAGGTGCTCAATGGGCTGCATGTGCAGACACAGTACGCCGGACTCCACCTTACAGTAAAGTTCTGCGATGACCTTGCCCGAAGACACGCACTCGAAGGCGAAGTCCATCGCTACGCCGTTCAGAACCACGTCGTCAGAGGATGACTCTCGGATCATACCCGAGCTTCCTTTCCGCGTCCTTGAACTCGTCATAGGCGTAGGCGCTTCGACGCGGCATGATGGGGTTTCCGAGGAAATCGCGCTGCTCGTCGTCGTCGTAGTTCGCCATCCGGCACTCCATGTCCCAAAAGAGGTACAGCACGGCTTCTGGCCTGTCTGGCGACTTCCGCACCGGGTTCTTCGTCGACTTCTTCGGCGTGATGCGCAGCACTCCGTTGTGCGGATCGACCTCGAACATGATCGTTGTGAACTGTCCGTGCAAGTCGTTGTCAATCTCGCCATGCACGTCGAGTTTCGGCAACTGGATGCGACCGCGCTGCATCATCAGCTTCACGTCGTCGAACAATTCAGCCTTCGCGTCTGCCCATCGCGTCGGATCGCTGGCCGACCATCCGGGATTGAACCTCACGACTGGGTAGCCGAGGGCCTCAAGCTCGTCGCACAGGCCGGCGCCCATCGGCGTCGCGTCGATGATGATCCGCTCAGGGCGCTCGGATGGCTTGCAGTTGTCATACTCGCGCATGATCCGCTTCCTGGTCTGGTCAAGCGTCGTGTTGAACCAGCCAGTCAACGGCAAGACCTTCATCCCGTGGCGCTTCGCCAGCACTGTCTCGTCGTCGCCCTCACGCGCAACGTCAACGGCCCACACGACGGGGCGCTGGAACTCCTCCTTGATCTCAACCAGGAAACACGACTCGATCAGCGCCAGCGGGAACATCTGGTTCGGATCGCCGCTCGGGAACTCGCCCAACACGCGAACCTTGTAGATGTCCGACTCGCGGCCGTACCGCGCCGCGATGCTCTCGGCCTGTTTCTTGTTGTACAGCGGGGAATCGAGACTTGAGAAGGTGAACGCAATGAAGTGGTCCTTGTCCTTTGTCGCCTTGTGGACATACCCTCCAGGCTTGGTCGGGTTCGTGAAGATCCAGAGCTTGTTGTCGCCCTGTGTCATCGCGCCCTCAAGGACCTCGTACAGCACGTCCTCGATGCCGCAACCCTCGTCGCAGAGAACCAACAGGTGCGGGTTGTGCCGGCCCTGCAACGCCTCGGGCTTGTCCTTACGCGCCGTGCGTGCCCTGAGCGCCCACTCCTCGCGAAACGCCCGGTGGAAGTAGCTGTCCTGCGTCCTGTCGAAAAGATCCCTGATCTCCTTGGGCTTGCGCAGCAAAAGGAACACAAGCTCCTTCCAGAACAGGTCCGACAACTGCGTCTTCACCGGGGCCGTGACCAGCACGTTCGCCTTCCAACGCGTGTCCATGAACCAGTGAGCCGCTACAGCCTCCGTCCTCGTCTTGCCTACGCCGTGGCCCGAACAGGCCACACCCTTGTTCCTCGGATCGTTCGCCATCGCCATCAAGGCGTCGCTCTGCTGGCCCGTCGGCTTCATGTCCAACACGTCCAGGGCATAGCCGACAGGATCGTTGACGTAGGCCGACATCCCCTCGATCAGGGCGTAGTAAGGCTCCTCGCCAGGGGCCGGGCCCCACTTGATCGTGTGTTGCTCCATGGACCAATCCCCTACCACCAAACTACGCCGGGGCGCAACCTCAGGGACCCGAAGGGGGTTCACACGGCTCCCCCTTATATGGCGCTAAAAATCACCGCTGCTTGTCTCTGGCGAACCCGAGACATCTGAACCGCGACGTTATACAAAAATACTTTCCATGTATCATACGGTAGTCCTAGTGACACAACGATTCCCACCACTGTTAATACAAAATACTTTTACTTTTGAGTCATTGCTTCTTGCGATTTTTTTTTAGCCTATATAAGGGGGAGATCGACAACGAAATCGGCTGGCACCATAAACGAAACCGCGATACGTTTCAGGAGCATTGCTCCCGCTTCGTATCGCGGCCCGCCTGTCCCCCGGGGACACGGCCCCAAGCGACAAGACCCATCTACCAAGGCACCCGCCGCACGTCAACAACTTTTTTCGTGGGCGTTCTGCCGCAAAAAAAAAACAATGCGCAAAAAATTTTGTGGGCAGTGGCCCGGGTGTTTGGTGCCGGGGGGCTGTGTGCACCGGTCTAGCTATTGGTGCCTGGGCTTGGGGGACATGCCCCGGCCTCAGCGGGACGAAAGGCGAGGGCTCCCGGCGACCCTGTGACACGGTGTCGATGATGAGGGAGCGGCGATCAAAGGCCATGCGCTTCTGGGTGTCGATGTTTCATTGTGTTCCAAGGTTGATTCATCTCTGAATCAGCCGCGCAGGTCCATGGACACTGGAGTCCAGGGCCATAAGGCGCGGATGCGAGGGGCTGCGGGCGTTGGCGCGGGATGCCGAATCGGAACCCGCAGTTCCTATTCCAGTGGAAACCGGAACTCCGGGTTCTTAAATGCCATGCTCTCTGTTTCAACATGTTTCAATTTGTTTCAGCTTGCAACAACAGCCAAGGAGGCGAAGATGGAGGCTGCGGCGATCTGGTTGGCGATGATTGCGTTGTGCTTGGTGGTTGAGTGTGTGTGCCAGTGCATGAGGCGTCCGAGAAGGAACAGAAGGAGGTCGAGATGATCATCGTAGCGACACACAGACAGGTATGGAGTACGGAGTTGAAGACAGTCAACATCGCACGACCGAGCATCCTTGGCAATCCGTTCAAGATGAAGAAGGAGAGCGACAGGTCGAAGGTGATAGAACTCTACAGGCAGTGGCTATGGAAGGAGATGAAAAACGGGAACCAGGACATTATACGGGCCTTACGCAGAATCAACGCGCTCGAAGACGAACACGGCGTTGTCTATCTGCTTTGCTGGTGCAAGCCGAAGCCATGTCACGGCGATATGATCGTCAGGGCTTGTGTTTGGTTGCGATCGCAGCGGGCTTTGAGGGAAGTCCCTCAGCCTTGCGGGCAGCATTGCGCTGCGCGATGATCAAGAACGCATTCTCAAGCTTGTTCGCCAGGGCCTCGGGCGTATCCACGCTATCGAACTGGCGACGAGCCTTCGCAAAAGAGTGCGGAGAAATGCGTTCCGCATGTTCAAGCAACGCCTTCATCTGCAAAGCGACCTTGCTTTGCTTGTTCTTGTCATCAGCCTTGTCCGCAAGCTCAATAAGCTGGTCCATGTGAAGCCTCGATGCGGCCTCTTGCGCTACGAAGAAGTTGGAGCGAAAGGCGACGATCTCTGGAATTGAGTCGCCACCTTGTTCCATCAGGAGGCGTGAGACACCGAGGTAGGAGGGGCATCCGCGTCCTTCGCAGCAAGTCGCGACAGAAGCGCCATGCGCGAGTCTCGCGAGAAATCTAGGGAAGGATGCGGAGTAGGCGGCGAGGAGTTCAGGCAGTGTTAGGAGCGAATCCTCGGCACTGTGTTGTTCAGGCGTTCTTTTTGGCATGACGAACCTCATATCCCAAGGAGCAGAACCATGCAAGACCACATAGACAAGCAGTATCGCGAGTTCTTCAAGTTCGGCGTGATGCCCTTCTGGAACAAGGCGCGCAAGCGCATTGAGCTTCACAAGCGGCCCATGGGCCTTGCCAGGGGATTGCCGCCGATCACGCGCACGATGCTCAAGAGGGCCGGTGGGAAATACTACGGAGCGGGCGAGGAGCAGGTCTGGTGGGAAATCTACCACAGCCAGAAGTGGAAGCCGTCCACGCCCAAGGAGCCGATGGAAACCACGTCCTGGTGGAGTTATTTCTACGGCGACGACGAGGCGCAGCAGGACATGCAGCCAAGGCAGTATTGGGAATGGACGCGATGGGAAAGAGCCGGAAGAAACACGGCCAAGGCCCTGGACTGCTTCGATGAGAACTGGAAGCCGCTGGATGATCTGGCGCTCAAGAAGGATGCAGTGCAGGGATTCAAGAAGGTCAACGGACGCTGGATCGAGGACCCGGAACGCATCGCCGCCAGAGCTCGGCTCTACGCAAAGGCGGAATACGCCGAGGCGATGCACCTTTGGCGGGAGTATGCACAACGCATGGACGTGGTGGACCTCTACACGCTCTACCAGGAGGCAGAAAACGAGTACAAGAGAGAGCGAAACGCCAACGAGCGACATCGCCTCGCAATACGGATGGGGATCATCGACACGCTCATACTGGAGTTGTGCCAGCCGAGCGACGAGTGGGCGATGGGGTTGAACGTACACGAGGAGGAATGGTCATGATGACACTGCCCGAAATGATCAAGGACATGGGGCTGCGCATCGAGTTCGTGTATCTCAAGCCGGACATGGACTCGAAAGAGTTCAAAGAGTGGAAACATGCGCGATGGAAGGTCTGGCTCTACAAGGAAGACAGGTTGATACTGGAACAGGAGTTCAAAAGTGGAATAGCCTGTCTGCTCATGGAAAAGATGAAGCACCCTTTCTCGCCTCGCTCCATCGCGTACCAGGATGCGATAAATATGGCGTTGACCAACGGGTGCGACGTGTTTGGAAGGAAGCTGCGACCGGACATAATCCAGTTCGTTTACTCGATCGTCAGCGACGCGGACGCGCTCGACTACAACTCGTTCGAGGATTGGGCCATGTACACCGGATGCGACGAAGACAGCAGAAAGGCTGAGGCCACATACAAAGAGTGCCTGAGCATCGGGCTCAAGCTACGCAACGGCCTTGGAGAGAAGGACTTCATCAAACTCCAGAAAGCAGCGAGGGACTACTAGCCATGAACGAGATCGTATGGGCCACAGACCCGCACCACACCAACATCAACATCGGCTCGGACGGCAACAAATTCTACCACAACGTAAAAAACAGCAAGAGAATAACCGAAATGCGCAAAATACACGCCACGCCGCAGCGCGTGATGATCCTCGCGGATCTTGTCATCAAAGCGCGCATCAAGACCCTTCGCTCCGCTCCGGGTTCTGTCTCTCCGTGAAACCAAAGGAGGGGCAGTGCTTGAATCGTTCATGGCACCGTGGGTCGCAACGCTGAATGCTTTCGGCGCTGCGACCCGCCCTCGCAAATGTCCTCTGGAGCAGCATCGGAAATGCGCCTGGAGGCAAAAACAAAAGGAGTTCACCATGCCTCAGAACAGCACCCGCCTCATCGCCGAGGGTCGCCTCGCTTGCGACCCGGTCACTCACATGGACGGCCGCATGACCCGGTTCAGCCTCGCCATCGACGACGACTACAAGGGCCCCGACGGCACCTGGACGGAGCAGACCATCTTCCTGGAGACCCAGACCTGGAACAGCACGGCCGAGCGCGTCCGGGCCATGGCGCTCAAGAAGGGCGACAAGGTCGCCGTGACCGGGATGATCAAGCAGTCCCAGGACAAGGAGCAGAAGACGCTCTGGACCAAGATCTGGGCCAACAGCGTCAACCTCCTGGAACGCTACCACCCGAAGCCGAAGGCCGAGGCCGCGCAGCAGCAGCCGAGCGACGACGTGCCGCCGATCGACCCTCGCGCTCCCGAGATGGACGACGCGGCCCGCAGCGACGACGTGCCCTGGTAGGGCCGGCAACGAGGGCGTGGGGACGACGATCCTCACGCCCTCAGGAGGGAAAGTGGAAGCGTAGCTCAGACGGCAGAGCGGGGAACTTAAAATCTCTCGACTCGGGTTCGACTCCCGACGCTTCCACCATTCCTCAGTTTTTTTAAGCCCTGGATCATACCGCTGACTGTAGCCCCTCACAGCAGTACAGCCAGACCCGCCGAGATCCACAGCCAACGCCGCAGCAACCCAGCGCACAGAAGATGCAACGGCCACTTTTCAAAACGGGCAAAACCAATGGAGGAGTATCATGCACAAGAGTACCGCGTCGAAGATCGACCAGATGCGCAAGGATCTGTCCGCGATCATGGCCGCGAACGGAGTCCTTGAGCGTGTTCTCCGTGCGCATCCGTACCTGGAGAAGCACATCAAGGAAAGCTGTCACGGATCGCTATCCGTGGACAAGAGCGGCGGCAAGGGTGCCATCTTCATCACGGTGGGACACTGGCCGGAATACAGCAGAGAAATGTACGCGGCCGAGCGCGAGGTCAACGCGGGCGCGTCGGAGTATGCCCTTGAGCAGCTCAAGGCGCAAGGGCTCAAGCTGTACGAAGATGAAGGCAGCAATCTCTATGACTCCTACAGGGAGCAGTACATCAGCGAGTACATGGCCCCGGCCAAGCAGCGCGTCCGCGAGATCCTGGCCGACGAGAGCATCGCCATGGTGGAACACGTCCTCACCGCCTTCCACGAGGAACTCGGGATCGGATGGAACCCCAGGACCCAAGACGACGGCGTGTACTACACCGGCACCTTCGGCGACGTGATCATCACCATCACCGCTGCCGGCGGCCGGAACTGCGAGGTCGTGGAAGAAACCGTCACCGAAAAGCGGACGGTGTACAAGTGCAAGGAGATGCTGTGATGAAGCTCACGTTTCTCGAACTGGTCTGGAGCGCCAAAGAACAGGCCGCGCTACTGACGGCGACGATCGAAGGGAAGCAGCGGTACTACTACAAAAAGCGCCTCGACGGACGCGCTGAGTTCATCGACTACCACTCGGGGCAGTACAGCACGAGGCGGATCAAGCTCGACAGCAAGCTCGGGAAGAAGATCGTCAAGCTCGTGACCGACACCTGCGCGGAGATGGGTTGGCCGATGAACGATAAGGAGCGCCACCATGGCTGAGCCGACCAACGAAGACCGCGCTGCGCGCATCGACGCCGTGTATGACGCCGCCTACCGAGACACCGGGGACGGCACCGAGGAGTTCGTCACCGACCTCTTGGCCGACCTCATGCACTTCTGCGACCGTGAGGAACTCGACTTCCTGGACCGGCTGACCATGGCCGAGATTTACCACGGCGAGGAGGTCTAGCCATGAGCAGAACAAAAGTTGTTGCCGCCCTTGAGAAGATCACCTTTGAATGCACCGGGGATAGCCTGGGCTTCTCTTGGCGTCCGTGTGACCGCTGCGGTTCAAAGTTAGGCGGGGAGCGGCATGAGTGGACGTATGCCGTACACGGTGAAATGCGAGAAGGGGACATTTGCACTGACTGCCTTATCAATATCGAATACGGCGGGATTGAATTGTAAGTATGGGAGGGGAAGGAATGGAAACCGTAATTCAAAAGGGGGTTGAGGACTGGCGCATCGAGGCCGCCGAGGCGTGGGTTGCGAATTTGGCCTTCTGGAGCAGGAGCGCGACACTCTCCGGGCCGAGAACAAGCGGATGCGGGAGGCGCTGGTCTCTTGCCAAGACGCCTTCGATGATCTCTTTGCACAGTGCTGTAGCAACCCGGTCAAGAATGCGTGGGGTAGAGATGTGGACTTGAGCCGCCTCAACAGCGCGAACGCCAACGCCCGCGCCGCCCTCGCCAAGCCCGAAGGGGGTGCGTGATGCACGATCAGAAAGCCATCGGCCTTGCAGTAGATGACGGGATACCTGTGCATTATCGTAAGAAGGGGTTCGGGATATGTGTGAAGTGCGGTCGTTACATGCGTATCGCGGCCATGGGGATGTGTAGCCGTGATTACGCGCGCGCTCGACCACGCCCGAAGAAAGAGATGAAAAAGCGTCAAGCAACAGCAGCACCTCTCCCAAACAAAGAGCGTGAGAAGTGCCCAGAAGCAGTAGCACTTGGCAGAAAAGGAGGGCTGAAAGGTGGTCCTGCGCGTGCTGCGGCCCTTTCCGCAGCCAAACGGAGCAAAATCGCGCGCAACGCCGCCGAAGCAAGGTGGAGCAGAAATAAAGAGGAGCCCCGCGCCGCCCTCGCCAAGCCCGAAGGGGGTGCGGAGTGAACCCAGGCCACTTCATTCTTTGCGGCTTCGCTTTGGGATTTCTGCTTTCGCGCCCTGGGGTGGGAAGGGATAACGACCTTGCAGTCGCATTGTGCCTGGCTCTGACCGTAATGTGGGTTGTCCCATGGGCTCTCGGGTGGGTTTCTCTTCTAACCGCGTCTTGCGGTGTTGGGTCTTGCTTGTCCCTGGGCGTCTTTCTTGTTGCCGTTCATGGTCCCGAAGGGGGTGCGTGATGCAACTCAACCGCATCAGTCGAGATGGCGCGCATTCTAGGCAGCGGCAACCTGTTCGAGCACTACGACATAGCCAGGGCCGCCCTCAACCACGAACCGAAGGACTAGCCATGGAAAACGCTACGTTCATTTGCAGCGAGTGCGGCAGGGAAAAGCCTGTCCAGAAGCAGGGCGGAACAGGCTACGCAGTCAATCTCAAGACCAACGGAAAGGTTTGCTACGAGTGCTGTTGCTGGCAGGATCGGGACCACATGATGAAGACCGGCAAGATCACGCTCTACCTTTCCATAGGCCACGTCGTCAACTGGCCCGGCACTCTCTCGTTTCGCGTGACGGCATCCAGGCGCGGGAGACACAATTTCGCCAGGACCAGAACCGATGTGTGGTTCCGTGGCCCCGACGGCTTCATGTGGCATGGCGTGAAATACGGCAGCGGCTCGCAGATCTGCCGCTGCAAACGGACCAAGGAACGCTGGAGGACAAGGCATGTGTGAAGCACACTGCCACTACGAAGACTCGCTCGGCCGCTGCAAAGAATGCAGCCCGCCGCTGGACGGTCTATGTATGATGGAGTCCACTGTCCGGTGCGAGGACTGCTCCTGGGCAGGTGAGCGCGATGAGGTTCACACCTGGATAGAGTTCACGAGCACGGACGGCTGCGGACGTGGACGCAAGGAGATCATCAACGAGTGCCCGCACTGCGGGAGCAAGGAACTGGAGGGACTATGAACTTCTCGATCAAGGCAGAGTTCATCGGATGGGCGGCTGAGTTCTGCGTGAAAGTCGGCAGCAAGGGTAACGGCGTCCTGGAAAATCTCTTGATCGAGCCGCACCCGAACGGAGGAGTCCTCGTGGTAGGATGCGACGGCCACTCAGCCGGGGTTTTCTACGACCACCACGGACACGCTTCCGAGGCTTTCTGCCTGGAGCATCCGTCTGCGCCACTGGTCAGCGCGTGTACCAAAAAGACCAGTGGCATCGAGAAACGGGTGATGAAGGCTGAAGGATCAGAGGTCATCCGCGTATCCACTGTGGATCAGAACATGGAACCGAGAACCACGCTCCACATCGCCAAGGAACAGATCATCAACCCGGACTACTACCCGCGATGGAGATCGTTTTTCAGTGGGATGCACAAAGCGAACATGAAGACGCCGGCGAACATCGTGTACCCGCTGGAGGCGATGAAGAAGTTCTGCTTCAAAGGCGACACCGATCGCGATGGAATCCAGTTCTTCCCGTCCGGCTACGAGCGGCCGATCTACATCATGCTCAGCGGGAAGTCGTGGTTTGCCGGCGTGACGATGCCGATCATTTACACCGAATCCAGTCCCGTCTTCTCGCAACGGTGGTTCGAGGGACTCGGCATCAACGACAACGAGAAGGGAGAGTTCGCACTCGATGACTCGATGTTCGGAGAAATGATCATCGAAATGGCAAGCGCCAAGGAGTAGCCATGCGCACCATCGCAGTCATTCTCGGATGCATCATGGCGCTCATGCTTATGGACTACGCATTGACCAGCGAACGGTACGCTGCCATCGAAGCCGAAGCGCAAGCCATGGATTCGAAGGCGCATCGGCTTCTTCTCAATCGCATTGAACGCCTTGAACACCGTGTCTCCCGGGTCGAGCTTCTACTGCCTGACGAAGTGTTCTTCGGGCGGGAGCGCAGCCTGACGGAAGACGCAATCAACATGAAGGAGTTTCAGCAATGATGCGCAAGGGCATTTCCATCACCGAACTGGCGAGGCAGGTCCAGGAGCAGTCGCAGCAGAAGCTCGACATCGTGACCGACACCCGCAAGATGCGACTCATCGACGGGACGGACAAGACCAAGCCGCTCCTGATCATCGACGGCATGGAGGAGCGGGCCTTCCAGATCAACGAGTACGCGCACGGGCAGCTTGCGGCGAAGACGCTCATTCCCAAGAAGTTCTACGACCGCATCCGCAGCAAGTACCCCGACGTGTACAAGATGTGCGTGAACTCGATCCTGATGACCGAGAACGAGCGCCGGATGATCCGCATCATGGGCGGCACGATGCGGGCCATGCTCTCTGACCGCTACCGCCGCCTGGACAACGACGCCCTCCTGGCCCACGGCATCCTGCCGATCCTGGCGAACAACGAACTCAACGTGCCCTACGAGGTCGCCAGCGCCAACGTCACGGAGCAGAGCCTCTACCTCGCCATTGGCGTCCCGAGCCTCCGTGCCGAGGTCAGGCCGGGCGACGAGATCCACGCCGGCTTCGTGATCAAGAACTCCGAGGTCGGCGCGTCGAGCCTGGGCGTCTACCCGTTCTTCACCCGCCTCGTCTGCACCAACGGCATGATCATGACGAGCATGGGCAAGCGCAAGTTCCACGTCGGTCGCACCCTGGACGACGAGTCCATGGAGATCTTCTCCCAGGAAACCATCAAGGCCGACGACAGGGCGTTCTTCATGAAGGTCCGCGACATGGTGCGGGCTTGCATCGAGCCCGACGGCTTCAACAACATGGTGTCCGCCATGCGCAGCGCCGCCGAGCAGAAGGTGGAAGTGGACGACGCCCCGAAGATCCTGGAGCAGAAGTTCAACGTGATCAAGTTCGAGGCCGAGAAGATCCAGACCATCATGGAGATGAACATGGAACGCGACGGCTCCAACGTCTGGTCCCTGGCGAACGCGGTGACGCAGTACGCAGGCCAGATCGAGGACTACGACCGCTCCATGGAGCTTCTCTCCGTTGGCGGAAGGATCGTCGCCGAGGCGGTGTAGCGAGGAGGTTTACAAAGTCGGAAACGTCTGACATAGTGAAGATTCATCAACCCACAACCGCATCAAGGAGGTTTCCCATGGCTGAGGACAAGAAGGACCAGAAGACCACGAAGGCCCCGAAGAAGCCCCGTGACCCCAACGCCCCCAAGCCGTACCGCATGACCGCCAGCGACAAGGAGATCGTGAAGAAGGCCCTGGTCAGCTACAAGGACGCCGTCGGCCAGTGGCCCGACCACCCGGCCTTCGACAAGGTGGACTACCTGGCCAAGATCGAGAACCTCATCGCCAACGCCACCAAGTAGGCCGGCACCGCCGGCTCACCCCTGCAAGGGGGCCTGGATTCGCACTGTCCAGGCCCCCTTTTTTTTGCTTGACCATCAATGAAAATATGGGGTAAAGGTGTTGCCATGAAACCGTTGGGAATACTTCGCTCAAGGCTTTGGAAGCACCAGGAAGAAGCCATGCCCTATGTCGATCAGGGCAAGGCCATCCTGGCGATGGAGATGGGCACGGGCAAGACCGCGACGACCTTTGCGGCCATAGACCGGGTGGGCTCCATGCGTACCCTGGTCCTCTGCCCCAAGATCGTGATGGGCGTTTGGGAGTATCAGGCCCGTACGCACACGAACGGGGACCTCCGGGTACTCACAGCCCAGGGGAGCCGCTCCGTTGCGTCCAAGGCCCAAATCCTGGCGAAAGAGATGGCATCCTGTGAGCGTAAGGGGCAGCCCTATCTGGTCGCGATCAACTACGAGGCGTACTGGAGGGAGGCCATGTTCCGGCTCCTCTGCGGCGTCGAGTGGGGGGCAATCGTGGCCGACGAGTCCCATCGTGTGAAGGCCCACAACTCGACGCAGTCCAAGTCCCTGTTCAAGCTGGCGCACAACCGGGTCTATGGACGCGGCGGGCAGGGGCTTCGCCTGGGGCTGACAGGAACCTTCATGCCGCACTCCCCCATGGACCCCTTCGGGCAGATGCGGTTCGTGGCCCCGAACGTGTTCGGCATGTCGTTCACCGCCTACCGCGAACGCTATGCCGTCCTGAACCCCGTGGTTCAGAACATGATCATCGGGTACAGGAATCTCGACGAACTCCAGGAGAAACTCTCGCCCTACCTGTACGTCGTGCGCAGCGATGACGTGCTGGATCTCCCGGAGTACAGCGACACGGTCATCAGAGTTCCTCTCGAAAGCGCGACGCGCAAGATTTACAAGCAGATGGAGGATGAGTTCGTTGCCGACGTACGCAACGGCACGATCACTGCGGCAAACGCCATGGTCAAGGTCTTGCGGCTGAGCCAGATCGCCTCGGGCATTGGGAAGATGGGTGAGGGGGTCGAGGCGAGGATCGGCTCGGAAAAGATCAAGGCGCTCTGCGACTTCATGAGCGACATCCCGGACAGCGAATCGGTCGTGATCTTCACACGGTTCAGGATGGACGCTGACGACATCAGAACGGCACTGGCCGGCGAGCGCAGATGCGCCACGCTCGACGGCGCACACGCTGACGAGCTTCCGCTCTTTGAAAGCGGCGAGGCGAACACCCTGATCTGCAACATCCAAAGCGGCAAGGAAGGGATCGACCTCACGAAAGCGCGGTACGCGATCTACTACTCTGCCGGCGTCAGCCTCGGAGACTACAAGCAAAGCAGGTTCAGAATCAGACGCCCGGGGCAGAAGCGCCCCGTGACGTACTACCACTTCGTTGCCGAGGGCACGGTTGACGAGGAGTGCTACAAACGGTTCGAGCGCAACGAACGCATTGTCGAGGGCATCATCACCAGCATTCAGGAAGGGAAGTATGGAAGCGAGTGAGCGCGTCCAGAAGTTCAATCGGTGCATGAACGCATGGAAAGAGGCGGGGCCGTTGTGGAAGTGGAGAAACTCCCTCGGGATATCCCTGCAAGCCGCAGCACACATACTGTGCGTCAACGCATCGACCTACCAGAAGTGGGAAAAGCTCGGCATCAAGATCAACAGGATCAAGGACGGCGTCAAGATCAAGGTCCGGCCCAGGCCGGGACATCCTTTCCTGTACACGACATGGGAGGAATGGTGCAGACCTCGCACCGGAATCACGGAAGAACAAGTCGTCAAGTGGTTGGCGCTGCGCCCGCGCCTTGATGCTTAACTGAAAAACAACCAGGAGGAGCCATGTCCGAACTCAAGCGTTACTTCGATGACTATGTCGCCACCAAGCGAGAGATCAACGCGAAGAAGAAGATCCTCGCCGAAGCGGAAGCCGACCTCAAGAAGAAAGAGGAGCTTCTGCTCAACGCCATGGTGGATGAAGGGATGCAGCAGATGAAGACTGCCGACGGAGCCCAGGTCTATCTGTCCAGGTCCGTCGATGGCAGGGTCAAGGAAGGCATGATGGAGAACGCCGTCAAGTACCTGGAGGAGTCCGGCCACGGCACCCTCGTTTCCGTGAACTACCAGTCCATGCGGACCTTCATCAAGAACATGCTCATGGAGTCCGGCAGCAAGCCCGAAGAACTCACCGTCGAGGAAGCCATCGCCGCCCTCGGCCCCGAGGTCATGGCCTTCACCGAGATCTCGGAACACACCCGGCTCGGTGCGCGGGGGCTGTGATGGGCAAGTACGATGATGTCGAGGAGACTCTGGACGATGCAGCGCAAGAACTGGTAGGGAGGTACAAGCGCGTCGCGGTCGTCATCGGCGTCATGGACAAGAACGGCAAGTCGTTCATCAAGAGCAAGACCAACGCAACTGTCCAAGAGTTCACGAATCTGCTTCATATGGTCCTGGATGAAGTCTCCGGCGAAACCGTTGTGGCTGCGCCGGGAAACACCAAGCTGCATTAGGAGGTTCACATGGTCGGCGAAGAAAGCACCCCCAAGCCCCAGGAGTTCCTGCCCGTCTTGGGCACCAACCGTGAAGCCACCATGGCGATCATGCAGGAGAACCTGGGCGGTGAGCAGATCACCGCGAACCAGCTTCTCCGCATCGTCATGCCGTCCGGCAAGAGCAAGGCGTTCGAGATCAGCGAACTCGAAGGGCCGAAGCATCTCACCAGCATCGAAGCGATCATCATCTACCAGCATCAGCACCGGGCGTGGTGGGAGAAGTCCATGGAGGACGGCGGCGTCACCGCTCCCGACTGCTCCTCTCCCGACGCCGTCAACGGCGTGATCAACGCCGAGTACGTCGGCGAAGATACGGAGATCGGCGGCGACTGCGACGTGTGCCCGAAGGCCAAGTTCGGCAGCGCCAGCGACGGGCGGCGTCAGGCTTGCAAGCTCATGCGTCGCATCTTCCTCATGCGCGAGGGGGCCATCATCCCCTGCTACCTGGATCTGCCGCCCACCAGCCTGATCAACTACCGCAACTTCATGA
Organism: uncultured Thermoanaerobaculia bacterium; assembly: GCA_964438135.1. GTDB lineage: Bacteria > Acidobacteriota > Thermoanaerobaculia > Thermoanaerobaculales > Sulfomarinibacteraceae > CAYTJW01. The sequence continues at coordinate 9,858 of CAYTJW010000001.1, read as the reverse complement.
CCGCCCTGACCAACAAGGCCCTGCCGTACTACGGCGTGATCGTGCGCATCGGCCTGGAGCAGGACAAGAGCAAGGGCAACGTGGACTACAACAAGGCCACGTTCTCTCTCGTTCGCGTCCTGTCCAACGTCGAGGTCGCGGCCATGAGCGGCTTCCGCGACAAGATCGTCCCCTACCTCAAGAGCGTCCGGGTCGAGTACGACCAGAAGTAACAGCACATGCGAAGCGCCGGGGAGTAGCGATGCTCCCCGGCGCACCAAGGGGAGCGCGACATGGCGGTCAGCGTAGTGAACATGGAACGCACATCCGAGGAGTTTCTGCGAACGATCTTCGGAGACATCCCGGAGGGCACCAGTCTGTGCATCTGGTGCCTGGATAAGAAGTCGAGATGGTTCAACGCGATCCCGCCGCAGGGCAAGATCAACACACTCGTGAAGCAGGGACAGAACGTGTACTTCGGCCTCGCCTTGGGGCCTGATGGTCTGCCGTCCAAGCGCAGGATTTCTGCCACCGAGGCGAAGTGCATCGGATGCCTGTGGGCTGACGTTGACTTCGGAACGGAAGGACACAAGAAGAAGGTTCCGCCGACATTCGATGACGCCCTCGCCCTTGTGAAAGAGATGCCGCTTGAGCCGAGCATCGTGGTTCACAGCGGGAATGGGCTGCACGTCTATTGGGTGTTCAAGGAACCGTGGGTTTTCGACGACGAGGACGAGAGGATTCAGGCAGAAGATCTTTCGGAGCGATGGAGCTACCTCCTGCGCAGCAAGGCCACGGCAAAGGAGTGGACTCTCGACTCCACGTTCGACCTCGCCCGCGTACTGCGAGTGCCTGGAACCATGAACCTCAAGGACCCGAAGAACCCCAAGCCGGTCAGCATCATTTCGGAAAGCGAAGCGCGGTACAACCCCGACGACTTCATGCAGTTCCTCCCGGAGATCCCGACGACCGAGAAGAAGATCGGGATCAGAGAAGCGAGGATCGACGGACTCGTGCTGCGCTCCGATGCGTCTTACCCCGTGGATAAGTTCGAGGCGTTGAGCGAGAACAACGAGAAGTTCGCTGCGACATGGGCACACAAGCGCCGTGGGCTCAAGGACACGAGCGCGTCCGGGTGGGACCTGTCCCTGGCGCTGTTCGCCGCTCATGCCGGATGGTCCCCGCAGGACATCTGCAACCTCCTGATCTGCCATCGGAGGAAGTACGAGTACGACCTCAAGCTGCACCGTCCAGACTACTATTCCAGCACAGTCGCGAGGGCGATCGAGGCAAGCAAGCATGACCGGGCGATCTCGCAGCTTTCGGAAACCCTAGCGTCTGAACACGCTGAGAGGCCCGACGAGACTCCCGAGCAACGCAGGGAAAGAAGCCTCAACATCGTGTCGGACACATTCGGTGTGAAAGTCACCGGGATCAAGAAGTTCAACAGCGACCCGCCCGAGTACAGCCTATCCACTGAACGCGGCGTCATCACGCTCAAGGGCGTGGACAAGCTCGTGAGCCAGACGCAGTTCCGCTACGTCATGGCCGCCGCATGTGGTGTGGCGATCAGGAACTACAAGTCCGACGAGTGGCGCTTGCTGGTTCAGACGCTTCTCAACTGCTGCGAGGAAGTGGACGTAGGGGACATGGGAAGCGAGGCCGGCGAGATGAAGATGCTGGTGTTCGACTACCTCCAGGACACGAAGATCACGGACAAGGAAGTAGCGGTCAAGAGGCGCACACCGTTCGAGAACAAGGGGCGCATCAACATCTATGCGCTGCACCTGCAAACATGGATGCGCACCAAGCTGTTCACGAACAAGGGGCTCAAGGAAATCGGGCGGCAACTGACGCAGATGGGAGCCGAAGCGAACAGGGTCCCGGCCACGATCAACGGCATCAAGACGACCATCTATGTCTGGAGCTTGCCGGAAGACTTCAACGGGTTCCTACCGAAAAGGGAGGAGTAGGATGGTACACACACTGATCAAGGCCATGATCTACGCCGTGGTTGTGGCGCTGATTATGACGGCAGGGGCCTCTGTGGGTGAACGTGTTCACCTGAACATCCCGACCCCTGTGCTGCTGGCAGTCGAAGTCCTTGCGCTGCTTACCATCGGGTTCATCGTGGGGCTGCACAAGTGATCCGCAAGATCTTCGGCCCGCCGGGCACAGGAAAAACAACGCACCTTGTTGGCGAGATCCGCAAGGCCACGGAGAGGTACGATCCATCGGAGATCATGGTCGCCAGCTTCACCCGTGGCGCAGCCAGGGAGCTTGTGTCCAGAGATCTTCCGGTCCCTGACTGCAATGTTGGAACGCTCCATGCCCTGTGTTGGAGATCGCAGGGCCAGCCCAAGATAGCCGAGTCCAAGATCAAGGACTTCAACGAACAGTACCCGGACTACGCGATCACGTTCGACAACGGCGTGGACCCGGATGACCCGAACTCCGGCGTGGTCATGGGCGGCGGCGGCAACGCGCTCATGCACGAGTTCCAGGTTCTCCGCGCACGAATGGTGCCAGAGAACCATTGGGGGCAAGAGGTCATAGGTTTCGCCGGAGCGTGGCGCGAGTGGTGCAAAAGGAACGACCTGATCGACTTTACCTCGCTGATCGAAGACGCGCTGGAACTGTACCCTGTTGCCCCGGGGAGTCCTCGGATCGCGTTCATCGACGAGGCCCAGGACTTCACACGCCTGGAGATGGCCCTGGTCATGCGGTGGGCCGAGAGCATGGAGCAGGTCATTCTGGTCGGCGATGATGATCAGGCTATCTACGGGTTCAAGGGCGGCGACAACAAAACATTTCTGCATGGCCCGGCAGACCACAAAGATTTCCTCCAGTATAGCTGGCGTCTGCCGTCCGCGATCGTGCGCAAGGCTACGCAGTGGATCGAGCAGATAGAGGACCGGGAGCCGAAGATTATAGAGCCGTGCAGCGAAGGCGGCTATGTCGAGTACCACAGCGCAAACTACCGCCAGGGCGACATGATCGCGGACATCTGTGAGCAGTACACGGAGAAGGGCAAGACAGTCATGCTCCTGACCTCCTGCTCCTACATGCTCGACCCCATCAAGGCTACGCTCTATGAGCGGGGCATCCCATGGCACAACCCCTACCGTGTGAAAAGAGGGGATTGGAATCCGATGCGCCGTAGCACGGAGGGCCGTAAGACCGCGCTCGGAAGACTGATGGACTACTTCATGCTCGGGGACAAGGAGCCTGACATTCGGAAGTGGGCCAAGCTGGCACAAAACAACTCTGGCCCCGTGTACTTCGACGAAGCGGGCTACCCGCTCTGGAGCATCGACGAGTTCAAATCCTGGATGGAAGTCCTGGCCGTCGCCAAGATCGAGGAGCGGAGATCGAAGAAGCATCTCAAGAAGCAGCTTGCGCTTCTCTGCGACCCTGAACTGACGAACGAGCAAGGGCAGGTCCGGCACCCATACTACCAGAACAGAGTGCCGCCGTTCATGCGCGACTACATGAACTCGGTCGCAAGGGATTGGCTCCGGTTCGACGTGGCCGACGGGAAGGCTGACGCCTTCGAGACATACCTGCTCAAGAGCAGGGCCGACGCATTCAAGTTCCCGCTCAATGTTCTGCGCAAGCGTGGCGTTGCCGCGCTGGCCGAAAAGCCGAAGGTCATCATCGGAACGATCCATAGCGTAAAGGGTGGAGAGGCCGACGTGGTTGTCCTGTTCCCCGACCTGTCCCCGGTGTCGATGAACGGCTACATGTGTGATGGCGAGGAACGCGACGACATCATCCGGCAGTTCTATGTCGGCATGACACGGTCGAAGGACACGCTGATTCTGTGTAGCCCTGGCGGGCACAACGCGGTGGTGTGGACATGATCGGATTCGTCAAGATCTCGGACTGCGAGGAAGTGAACCGGCTTGGATTTGTCCGTGCGCTTGTTCGTGGTCACGGCGTATTCCCAGGAAAAATGAGGATGCCGCTCGACATAGGGGGGCGGTACTACTACCGGGTAACGAGCGGTGGGAAGACATCACTCGTGCGAGCCAGGGATATTGTCTCAAAGGCTTTCGGGAAAAGCGAAACAAGGTTCGACGAAACGTGGTATCGAGAAGTCCGGTTCCTTGTTTTCCAGTACAACCTGATGCGCAAGATCAACCACTCTCTCACATACAGGAGGAAAAGACATGGACGAGACAAAGAAGCAGCGCGCATACGCGCTGAGCAAACCACTGACGCGCAGATCCAGGATGACTTTTCCAACGACAGATGGGCAGGGTGACAATCGGGTCTGCATCATCGTCAACGACTCACACGCGGGATGGGCCGTTGCGACCGACCTGATCAGGCGGTCAGCCTTGAGCCGTGGCCTTGTCCCATACACCATGGGAATCAACAGCGCCGGACTCGCCATGCTCGAAAGCTGGTATCTCCAGCAGGAGAAGTTCACGCACATCTGGATTCAGGGCGTGGACGTTGCTCCGTTTTCGTCGATCATCGAGAAGCACGGGATGCTGCCGGCGGACTGTTCGATCCTCGCCAACGGGGACAACCTCAAGAGCTTCGATGCGAACATCGGAGCCCGCATCGTTTCCCCGCCTGTTCACAGCGACGACCCGCTTCTGGCGGCAATGTCCTACGCGATCGAGTTCCTGCGCTACGGCAAGGTGATCGCCATGGATAACCACAGGCACTCCTACTACGAATGGAAGGGCGCGATCAAGACCCGGCGGTCGAATCGGCGCGGCGTGTGCTACGCGAAGCAGCGCATCTTCTGGTTCAGCGAGATCCCTGAGCCTCTTGACAAGCGGAGCCAGTTCTCCGTCTGGCCCATGTAGGTGGAAGCCATGACACAAACAGCAGCACACCTGGAAAAGATCCTGCTCGAAAAGGACAAGGCCAATGCCGCTGCGAACAGGCAGAACCGCGTAAGGGGAACGACGGGAGAGGGTGTGCTTAACAGCAAGGTCGTCCGTGCGCTCAACTCGGAAGACGGCATCCTTGCGCACAAGCATCATGCGTCTGTGATGACTCCTCACGGACACGCCGATGTCTACGGGGTCTGCAACGGCAGGGCCTTTTATCTGGAGGGCAAGGTTGACCCAAAGAAATACAAGGTCACGAGGGCTCAGCACGACTTTCTCAAGGTAGCCTACGCTTGTGGCGCGATCGTCGGCGTGTACACAAGCGTTGAAGAAGCTCTCCAGATCGTGAGATCCGGCGGGCAATATATGGGACATTTCACTCTTTAACCAGACAGGAGGATTCCATGTCCAAGGGAAAGAAGACCTGTGGGAACTGCGGGAAGCGCACAAGAAAGTGGAGGGAATTCGACGGGAACATTCTCTGCGAGGACTGCGACAAGCCCGTCACCGAGGAGCCCGTCACCGAGGAAGGCGATGCCGTCGTTCTCCAGGAGGGCGAAACGGTTCTCGACGCCTACATCGCGGCCGACATCCACACCGACGGCTACGACAAGTGGCGGCAGCAGCCGCACGTCACGAACCTGCGGAGCATCTCCGACAACTTCTCCATCACCCTGACGGAGCAGGAACGCACCGAGGCCGGTCGCTCCACGGCGTTCTTGCTCAAGGAACTGGAGCGGAAGGAGGAAGACCTCAAGGAATACTCGGCCAATGTGAAGGCCGAGATCAAGACGCTCAAGAAGCAGATCAAGGAACGCAGCGAGGAAGCCCGCACCGGCACGAAGTCTCTCTACCTGACCGCCGCGTTCCACTACGACCATCTGCTCCGCAAGTTCTTCACCGTGGACCCGAGCAACGGTCGCGTCCTGGTCGAGCGCGACCCCTACCCGGGAGAACAGATCCCGCTGCCGGTCTCGAAGCCGGAGTCTGATCCGAAGGAGCCGGAGCCGGAGTCCGAACCCAAGCCCGAGCCGCCCGCCGAACCCTGCTGCGCCTGTGAAGCCGAACCCGGCCAGTTCCGCGTCACCGACGAACTGGACACCGACGAACTCTACTGCCGGGAATGCCTCGGCGATGTGGACGAGTCGGGCCTGGGCGACAACTTCAACATCGTCTGCACCAAGTGCGGCGTGAGCCTCAAAACGGTCAAGGCCGCTTGTGCCCATGTCTGCGAAACCAACAAGGAGTGATCCATGAAGACCGAACGCTTTGAACTGCTCATGTACCGTCGGCGCGATCGGATCGTTCAGATCCTCGGGGCCAAGGCCAAGGAGTACGCCACGGGCGAGGACCGGCTCCACAACTTCAAGGTCGCTGCCCGCATGGCCGGCGTCACCCCGGAAGAAGCCCTCATGGGCATGGACCTCAAGCATCGCGTCTGCATCGAGGACATGGTCAAGGGCCGCATCCCGCTCACGCGGGAGATGATCGACGAGAAGCTCGGGGACCACATCAACTACATGGTCCTCCTGGAGGCGCTTCTGATCGAGCGCCTGGAGGACGGCGTGGACAACCAGATCGACGAACCCATGTCCTGCGACCCTCTTATGAACATTCTGATCCCTGACGTGAAGGCCCCGAAGCGCCGGAAGGCCCCGGCTAAGGCCAAGGCCAAGGCCAAGGCCAAGGCCCAGAAGCGCAAGAAGGCCAAGAGAAACAACTGAACGAGGGCTTCACTGACCGGCAAGGCATGGTAGCCTGGGGCCGGTAGTGGACCTCCTTGGGCGAAGGGTGCCCGCGTGAGCTTGGAGCTTGCGCGGGCACCCTATTTTTTTGCCAGGGGGAGCTACTTGGGGGCGCGGCCTGTCACGGCCATCCAGATCAGAAAGAGAATCCCGGGTATAACGACGGCGACCACAGCCTTGATCGCGCTTGTCTTCACACAGTGTGTGCCCTGCCGCCACGCGGAAACAAACTTGTGATTTTCCTGGCGCTCCTCTGCTGGTGCGAGCTTGACCATCGAACGCAGGACTTCGATACCTGCGGCGATGTCACCGTCACCGATGTCGCGCAGCAGTCCCATCAAGTGGCTGAGCTCGAGCTTCTGGTCGGGAGTCAGGTTGCAATGGTTTTTGTCCGCGCTGCGGAGAGCCTCGGCAACCGACTCAGATACCAGAATGCGGAGAACCTCAAGTTCTTCGGCGTTCACTTCTTGAGCCCCGCGAGGATGGAGTTCTTTTCCTTGGACCCTGCGCTCGACCCCAGGTAATACTGGACCACCGCGCCGAACCCCGCGCTCATTGTGCCGAGCAGCAGCAGGGCCGCCTGATTGTCCGTGGAGACTTTGCCACCGAGTACAATGTAGAGGGTGGCGAAGAACCCGACGGTGACGATAGTGGAAACGACGTGCGTGGCCCAGGCCCCTACGCGGTCCCCTGCCTGGGACAGTGTCACTTCACGCTCCCTGGCGCTGTCCCTGTCATCGGCCGCGATCTTCTCGTAGTCCAGGCCGAGGCGCTCCATGTCGAGCTTGAACTGATTCTCAGCGGCCTTGAGCGCAAGAAGCTGTTCCGGCGTGGCGGTGCGGACGGCCGCAGCGATTTGGTCTTCCGTGCTGTCGGCCTCGATCCCGAGCGCGGAAGTAATGGCCGTCGCGGCGATCCCGCCGAGCGGACCACCGAACATGGTGCCGAGCGCCGGGGCGACTGTTTTGACGATGGCTCTCCAATCGAACGCCATGACTAGCTCCCGATGTAGATACCCAGGCACACGAGGCCCAGGCAGATGATGGCCGTGGCCACGACGTACCAGCGGTAGGTGCGCCAGAACGCGGTGCCAACCTTGTTCGCGGATTCGACCGCGTTGCCGAACTCGTCTTTGATCTTCGTGTCCATGCTAGACCTCCAGGCCATTGATGTACTGTGTCTTGCCGTTGACCACCTTCGCCGTCAGAACCTCGCGCTTGGGAATCTGGACCGTGGGGTCGTAGGACAGGTGCGTCCACTCACCGAACTCCAGGATGCACTGCTTGAACGGGAGCCGCAGGTTGATCGCAGCCTGCGCCACGGCGTAGGGCTTCACGGTCTCGCAGTGGATGTCGGCGGCGCAGCCGATCATATGGTCCGAGGTTTTGGACGATCCGGGTGTCAGATCGTTGAGCCACTTCGGACGGTAGCCGCTCCAGATCACGATGCTGACCCCAAGATAATCGCGCAGCGGCTGGAGGACGTTCGCGCAGAGTAGCCGGAGGTTCTCCACGATGTTCTCGGGAGCCTCGATCACGCGACCCATGCGGGCAGCGGTACGCGACCGCAGGAACTCGGCCAGTGTGAAGTGCGTGGAGAGGTTCACTTCCCGCTCCCCTTGACTTCCTTGTCACCGGGGGCCGGAACCGGCCTGATGATGATGCGAGACATAGGGCCATCCTCCTACGCGGAACGGAAGCGGTTGGCCGCATCCTTGATCCGCATTTCCTTGTGGTTGTGGCTCGTGAGCTTGAATTGCGTCGAGGTTCCGGTCCCGGCGATCATGTCGGCCTCACCGATGACGAGGACGCTGTCTGCATCGAAGGGCTGGAGAACCTCCAGGTCTATCTGCTGGTACTCTCCGGTCCCGCGCTTCATCCACGCCTTGAGATCGGTGTCCAGGGTCACGTCGTCGATGGCGTCGAGAACGAACACGCAGAGCCCCATGTCCGGGTCCGTGGCCTCGAACGCATCGAACTCGGCCACCATGTCGTGCGGCTGGATGTCCGAGGTCATGGACATGGCCGACAGAACTGGCGTGGCCGTAGTGCTGGTAGAGTACATGGTCGCCAGCACGGGTATGGTGGTCTGTCCGCCAGTGAACCCTCCGCTGCCCTCGATCTGGGCCTGGGACAGCCCGGCCAGGGTCGCCCCGGTCATGCGGTTTCCAGGGACGTTTCCAGCGGCCACGACCATGGCCCACAACGCGGTGTTGTAACCCCCGGCGTTACTCCAGGCCGAGCCGGTCCAATACTGCCACGTCCCCGCGTTGTTCCGCACAATGGGCAGCCAAGCCGAGGACGCGAACGCGCTATAGGTGGTCCCGCCGTCAAAGGACAGAGCGTACCAAATGAACTGGCTGTTCAGGGTTTCGGTGCGGGCCAGGGCCTTGAGCGCGGTCCAGTCCGTGCAGTCCACGGCCAGGGACAGGGGGTAGGTGACAGGTGCGGCAACAGTTGTTTCATACGCTTTTGCCGTTAATTCGGAAATTCCGGGCCAGTTTCCCCCCTGATTTACGTTCTCTATGATGTAAAGACGATAGTAACGATACCTCGTTGTGTTTGTAATGTTGTAAATTTTACCAACACCAGCAGTCCAATCTGTAACATTACTACGAGAATCCAATGTTACCCAGTTGGTGTTATCATTGGAGCCTTGGAATTGCCAAGTCTTCGGCGCGTAATTGGCATTGGTGTACGGATAAATCGTGTAAGAATACACAGCTTTGCTGTTTCCAGCCCCGAGGTCATACTTTATCCATTGTGGACTCATCTCACTTGCGTACCAACCGTTGTTGGCCGTGGTCACACCGTCAAATGCGTTCGCTGCTACGTTGGGACTGTAAACGCTCGACGCGCTGGCAGTTCCTCCCGAGAAAATGTTTTCAGTCCCCTGCACGGACATCCCGGCCAGCGTAATACCTGCCGGTATTTCCAAGTTGCTGGTAGTATTATACATTGCTCCGTAAATCCCGCTCACTCCGAAGGAGTTCACCGCCCGCGTCCCAGAGAAGACCACGGAGTTGGCGGCCGTGCCGTCGCCCGTGATGCTCACGATGGGATGGACCCCGCCGTTGGACAGCACGATGCGGCACCCAGCCTTGATCCGGGCGTTCACCGGCGCGTCGAAGTGGCCGGACGTGCTGGCTGTATCCACGGTGAGCGTGGTGATGCTCCCCTTCTCGTCGAGGAATTGGGCAGCGGCCAGGTCCAGGTCCGTGACGTAATTATCCGCTCCGGCGTTGGAAATCCCTCCGCTGTCGATGGCAGCGTTGGTCAGCGTCA